>PKTD01000060.1 GCA_002869315.1 Marinilabiliales bacterium
AGGATCAGAAAAAGATTACCTCCTGTTACGAAATATACATGGAACAGAGAACAACCCAATAATTATAAAAAATGTTGGAAGTGAAGTAATCTTTAACACCGACCATTATTTTGGAATTAAAATTGCCAATTGTTCTTTTATTAAGTTTTTGGGAAATGGAGAAGATAATTACGATTACGGTTTTCGAATATTAAGAGTTGGCAATGGAAGTGGTATTTCCATTGATGAATTGAGTACCAATATTGAAATTGCCTATGTGGAGGTAAGTAATACTTTAATTGCCGGACTTTATGCAAAAACTGACCCGGATTGCACTTTCGCTTCCAGTCGTGATAATTTCACTATGTATTCATTGCACATACACAATTGCTATTTTCATGATATTGGTGATGAAGGAATGTATATTGGTCACTCAAAATATGTTCAGGGTGTTTTTTTAAGTGATTGTGATACTACTATTTACCCACATGTATTAAAGGATGTTAAAGTATATGATAATATATTAGAGTATATAGGCTGGGATGGCATACAAGTATCTTCAGCCGATGAAGATTGTAGCATTTATAATAATATTATCCGTTTCGATTCTCAAAAGGAAATAATCTATCAAATGTCGGGAATATTAATTGGTGGTGGTTCCAAATGCGATTGCTATAATAACCAAATTTATGATGGTAAAGGAGATGGTATAGATGTTTTAGGTTTGGGAGGCTTAAAAGTCTTTAACAACTTAATTGTCAGAGCAGGAAAGAGTTTTATGCCTGGGAATCAAAATGAATATAAACATGGAATTTACGTTGGTGATGTGTATACAACACCGGGTTCAAGTTTTAAAATATATAATAATACAATTGTAAGACCTAAATCGTTTGGAATTACATATAATAACAATGTTGCAGAAAAAGGATATTTATACAATAATCTTATTGCAGACCCCGGACAGAAAAATTTAGGTGAAATTGCTTTCATAAATAGTAATGTACCTTTATCAAAAATAGAAGTTGGAAATAATTATAATGCTTATGAAATCCAGGAAGTAAAATTTGAAAATCCTGGTCAGGATAGATATAATCTGTTAGTAAATTCACCAGCAGTTGACATGGGTAAAAATCTTAGTAATGAGGGTATTACATTTGATATTCTAAATCAACCCAGACCTTTTAATAATGTTTTTGATGCGGGTGCTTATGAATTTCGAATAATAGGTATTGAAGAAATTTCTAATTCCGGAATTATAGCTAGTAAAGTATTCCCAAATCCTGCAAAACATTCAGCATGGGTGAATGTTAAAAATAATAATTCAGATGTTTTAACATTTACAATTTATAGTTTGGATGGGAAACTGATATCGACATTCGACAAATTCTGTTCTGCTGAAACAGAATACAAAATTAAACTTAACATTGAGAATTTATCTTCACAATTTTATATTTTAAACATAAAGTCTTCTTCTTTCTCAGTTAACAGAAGTATGTTAATAGACTAGTTTGCATGAAAACCTTCGTGAAAAAAATATTATCAGATTCAATTTCCAGAAAGGTAAAAAAAATATATCTTTTTGCCAGAGGTATAGCATATTACGGTACTAATTATCACTGTAATATTTGCGGAAAATCATTCAGAAAATTTTTACCAGGAGGATTTGATTTACCCATTATTAAAGAAATGGATATAATTGGTGCAGGTAGACGAAATCATATTTGTCCAAATTGCCAAAGCACTGATCGTGACAGGCTTATAAAGTCATTTTTTGATATTAATCAGGAATTATTAAGTGATAATAAAACTGTACTTCATATTGCCCCTGAGCCTTCACTATATAATTTTTTAAAAAAATACAAAAACATAAAATATATACCAGCAGCAAAATATCATGAAGGCATTTATTATCCAAAAGAAATGACTTTAGTAGATTTAACTTCTATGCAGTTTGCAAACAATGAATTTGATATCATCATTTGTAACCATGTACTAGAACACATAGAGGATCACAAAACTGCATTAAAAGAAATATATCGTGTATTAGTAAAAAAAGGCATTGCAATTCTGCAGGTACCCTATTCACTAAAACTAAAGAATACTCATGAAAATCCTGAAATAAAATCTGAAAAAGATCGAGAAAAATACTTTGGTCAGTTCGACCATGTAAGACTATATGGAAGTGATTATACTGATATTTTAAAGTCGGCTGGATTTAAATTAAACGAATTTATTGCTGAAGATAATATATCACCGAATAAGATTGAAAAAATGAAACTATTCGCAAATGAGACTTTGTTTGTGGTAAACAAATAAAAACCTATTTTTACATTATGGACATAGTATTTTATATAAGTATTGCATTATTTATTATCGCCATATTAGGATTTTTATTTATCAGTAAAAAGAAGAAAAATTTCCACATAATTATCACCGAACAAGAAAAAGTAATTGATAAGAATATAGAGGAAATAAATTCCCCGAACTACAACCCTGAATTACGATATAAATCTGAATTACAGTCTATTAAAAATGATATTGAACAAACAAAAAACAATATAGATAAGCTTAACATTGCAATTACAAAGGAAGAGGAAGCAAATTACATGAAGAATGTTTTTCTTACCAACGTGAGTAATGAAATTAGAAATCCACTAAACGGAATTTTAGGTTTTGCCAATCTCCTAAAAACCGAAATGGCCCATTTAAATCGAGATGACCTTTACGACTTTAGCGACAGTATTTCTCAAAGTGGCGAAAGTTTACTAAAAATTCTAAACGATATCATTGATATAAGTAGCATAGAAGCCCAGAATATTAGTTTTGAAATGTTAGCATGCAACTTAACGGAAATAATTAATGAATCAATTGATAACTTTAAAAAATTAGCAAGAGATAAAGGCTTAGAAATAATATATGATAACAATGTAGATATTAGTGTTTTATCAGACAAGGAAACCCTTCTAAGAATAATAAACTCGGTGATTGATAATTCCATTCGCTTCACTGATAAAGGATATATTAGGATTTCCACCAAAAGTGAAGACGGAAATATTACTATAAAGATTAAAGATACGGGAGTTGGAATTGATTCATCCTATATGTCGATGATTTTTGAACCTTACCGTTTAGACAATTTAGGATATTCAAATAAGTATCAGGGTGCAGGACTAAGTTTGCCATTGGCTAAAAAAGCACTCAATTTAATGAATAATGATATAAATATAGAATCGCAGAAAGGCTTAGGTACTACGGTTATAATTAAACTAAAAGAAACAGAAAATAAAGACGAGACCACAACAAAACAGGATAAACCACAGTTAAAAACAGACAAACTGCCGTGGTA
>PKTD01000056.1 GCA_002869315.1 Marinilabiliales bacterium
TATATACTGCCATTATTTTTGGCATTTCATGGATAAGTTCCCACAAGGCTGACAACGACAGTTTTTTTATTGGGAATAAGAAGTCGCCCTGGTTTGTTGTAGCATATGGTATGATTGGTGCTTCTTTGTCAGGCGTCACCTTTATTTCTATACCCGGATGGGTAGGAAATACATGGTTTACATATTTTGTGATTGTGTTGGGATATGTTTTTGGGTATGCAGTTATTTCCCTAGTATTACTACCAGTTTACTACAAACTGAACTTAGTATCAATATATTCATACCTGAAAGAGCGTTTTGGTAATTATGCTTATAAAACCGGATCTTATTTTTTCCTAATTTCTCGTGTTATTGGAGCAAGTTTTCGTATGTACCTGGTTATAGGAGTGTTGCAGGTATTTGTTTTTGATCATTATGGGGTTCCTTTTTGGCTTACAGTTATACTATTTATGTTGATTATTAATTTATATACCGTAAGGGGTGGAATTAAAACCATAGTATGGACAGATACCCTGCAAACAACATTTATGATAACTGCGGTTGTGGTAAGTATTAGCCTGATATTGAATAAGTTAAATATGGGTTTGGGGGATATGATAAGCACTGTTTGGCAAAGTGACTATTCCAATATTATTATTACTGATATTAATTCGAAGCAGAACTTTTTTAAGTTGTTTCTAAGTGGCATGTTTATAAACATAGTTATGACTGGATTAGACCAGGATATGATGCAAAAGAATCTGAGTTGTAAGAATTTAAAAGATGCCCAGAAAAATATTACTACTTTGAGTTTGATTTTGGTTCCGGTAAACCTGATTTTTTTGTTTTTAGGAGCTATTCTTTATATCTATTCAGAAAAATTTAATATTCCAATTCCAGACTATACCGATCACTTGTTTCCAACGATTGCATTCGGATATTTGGGGGTAGCAGCAGGAATTATTTTTATAATTGGCCTAATATCAGCTGCGTATTCCAGTGCCGACAGTGCCCTAACATCTTTAACAACCTCCTTAAGCCTTGATATACTTGAGTTTGATAAGAAATATGCCAATGATGATAAGTTGTTGAAAAAAAACAGAATGAGGGTTCATGCCCTTGTTACGCTACTTGTTATTTTTGTTGTGATTTTATTTGGACTTATTAATAATAGGGCAATAATTGATCAATTATTTACCTTTGCTGGGTACACTTATGGTCCATTATTAGGCCTGTACGCTTTTGGATTATTTACTAGAATAAAAGTAAAGGATAAATTAATACCGTTCATAGCAGTTTTGTCACCATTTATGTCTTATTTAATAAGTCATTTTTCTGAGACAATTTTTAATGGATATCAAATAGGCTTTGAATTGTTGATTATAAACGGAATAATAACATTCATAGGATTATTACTTATTAAAAACAAAAACTAATTAAATTATGGCTAATTTCAGGTTTGTAGCATTAGAGCAGACAATCGACCGTCAGGTGAAGAAGGTCGAGTATCCTTCCAACAAAATTTCTGACTATTATGGTTCTATGGTTTTTAACCAGGCAACTATGAAGGAATATCTTACAAAAGAAGCCTTCACTGTAGTTATGGAAGCCATTGAAAAGGGTATCAGAATTGACAGAAAGATCACAGATCAAATTGCATCTGCAATGAAAGCTTGGGCTACAAATAAGGGAGCAACACACTATACTCACTGGTTTCATCCTTTAACAGGATCCACTGCTGAGAAACACGATGCTTTTATCAACCCAAATTCTAATGGTACAGCAATTGAAGAATTTCAGGGAGGTGCCTTAATTCAGCAGGAACCTGATGCTTCAAGTTTCCCTAGTGGAGGTATAAGAAGCACTTTCGAAGCCCGTGGTTATACTGCCTGGGACCCTACATCACCTGCTTTTATAATTGATGAAACTCTTTGTATACCAACTATTTTTGTGTCTTATACAGGTGAATCCTTAGACTATAAAACACCACTATTGAGGTCAATAAAAGCCTTGGATGAAATTGGAACAAAAGTCCTTAAAATGTTTGATAAAAACATTGGTAAAGTTTATCCAACATTAGGGTGGGAGCAGGAGTATTTTCTCGTTGACAATGCATTGTATAGTGCTCGTGCTGATCTGGTCTTAACTGGAAAAACAGTCTTTGGCCATTCTTCTGCAAAAGACCAACAGTTGTCCGACCATTACTTTGGTACTATAAATCGCCGCGCTCTTGCGTTTATGCAGGAACTGGAAATAGAATCTCATAAATTGGGGATTCCTATCAAAACAAGACATAATGAGGTAGCACCCAGCCAGTTTGAGTGTGCGCCTGTATATGAGGAGGCCAATATCGCTGTGGATCATAACCAATTGCTAATGCATTTATTGGACACCGTTGCGAAGCGCCATGATTTTAAAGTATTAATGCATGAGAAACCGTATGCCGGAGTTAACGGTTCCGGAAAACATAATAACTGGTCGCTGGCAACTGATAACGGACTGAATTTATTATCACCCGGAAAGAATAAGAAAGAAAATTTCAGGTTTATAGCAGTACTTGCTAATATTCTGAAGGCAGTTCATGAGAATGAAGAATTATTGAGAGCAAGTATAGCATCAGCAGGTAATGATTTGAGGTTAGGAGCCAATGAAGCACCTCCGGCAATTATTTCTGTTTTTGTAGGTGAACAAATAACCGGAACATTGGATAGCATTGAAAAATTAAGTTCCAAGGAAGCTCTGAGTTCTTCTAATGGAAATTCAGGATCATTAGGTTTTCCTAAAATTCCAGAGATATTATTGGATAATACTGACCGTAATCGTACTTCACCTTTTGCATTTACAGGAAATAAATTTGAGTTCAGAGCAGTTGGTTCAGCAGCAAACACTGCTAAACCTATGTTTGTGCTTAACTCAATAATGGCACAACAGTTACACAAGTTTAAAGTAGAAGTAGATGAACTTATCGTAAAAGGACAGAAAAAGGATGATGCCATTTTTGATGTTACTAAACGTTACATAATTGAATCTAAAAATATTAGATTTGAAGGTAACTCCTACAGTGAAGAATGGGTAAAGGAAGCAGCAAAAAGAGGCTTGTCAAATAATAAAGCAACTCCGGAAGCTCTTAAAGCATTTATTTCCGACAAAACTGTTAAAATGTTTAGTGAACTAGATGTGATGAGCAGAAAAGAACTGGAAGCCCGCTATGAAATAAAAATGGAAAAGTATATTAAGAAAATACAAATTGAAGCCAGAGTAATGGGAGATGTTGCTATTAATCATATATTACCAACAGCCATTAAATATCAGAATAGATTGGTGGAAAATACAATGGGATTAAAAAATGTACTTGATTCCAAAACGTATATTAAACTTTCTAGAAATCAAATCAATACCATAAAGCAAATATCAGAGCACATCTCTGCTGTAAAGGAACTTGTCGATGAGATGGTAGCAGCTAGAAAGGTAGCCAATAAAATTGAAGATATCACACAGCAAGGCTTCGCATATAGGAATGAGGTTGTTAAATATTTTGAACCCATTAGAAAACATGTAGACGATCTAGAATTGCTGATAGACAATGAATTATGGCCTCTGCCAAAGTACAGAGAATTGCTGTTTTTAAAATAATGTCTAATAAATTACAGAGAGCCTCGTTATAATAATAGCGGGGCTTTTTTTTATGAAATTTGAGTCTCTTAGAATAATGAATTTTGATTTAACATAATTGCCATATAGGTGGATATACCAAAAGAAAATTTCTAATTATCTATTTGTTGCCATAAAAACTAATAGAGTTAAACAAACCTTTACGTAATAAAAATATTGCTATTTTTGTTATATCTCCTTAGGAGCCTTAAAATAAAATTAAATATGAAAGCAAAAATATTTTCTCTGATTACTTTAGTACTTATTGCCAGTAGCGTTTTTGCCCAATTTCGCATAAATAAAATAAGTGCCAACGTTAATACGGCTCCAAATGGTATTGTTTATGGTTTACCTAGGACTGTATTGAAGATAGACCTTAACATACAGAAAACCACACAAATACCTGGGCCTTTATCTGCTTATGCTAAAGAATACCTTGGGGTTGAGGATTTTATAGCAAAGACAGCTTCTACATATGATGTGATAAATGCAGATATTAGTTCATTTGCGGAAGTTGATCCTTTACAGATGTATTATTTACAATTTCCCGAGCAAAGGGGTAAAGATGATCCAGAAAATTCATTTGTCTTATCAAATATTGGCACCATTATTTCCTACAATGCTGATGGGGAATATAATATTCAACCCACTCAAACAACTAATGTAAATCAAACCTATCAGATATATAATGATGGTAATGCTTTCGAATATAATGCCGGATATAACCGAAAAAAAGTAATTGATACCATCATAAAAAAAATAAATATAGATACTATTACCATTGATAGGTTTACCTTCCGGACTAGTTGGGCCGGATTAAGTGAAAAAGACAAGGCTAATGAAGCGGCTCTTAAAATACAGAATATCAGAGAACAGAGATTTAACTTGTTAACTGGTTTTCAGGAAGTAAACTATGGGGGAAGCATTGTTTATATGGATAATGAATTAAAGAAAATGGAGAATGATTATTTACGTCTGTTTTTAGGTAAAGAGGTAAGTAGCATTGAAACATATACATTTTTCATTATTGTAAATAAGGATGAAGATAGCAGAATAATTATGGAAACTCCAAATGGAGATCAGATAAAATTAATCTTCAATCGGCATGGAAATACTGAATTAATTCCAGATAAACCTGTTCAGAAAGAAAATCATCTTTATTACAGAATTCCTGAAAATACCGGTATCGAACTTACATACAAAGGAAAAGTTTACAAAAAAGTTACTTTACCAATTTCACAATTTGGCAAACTATTTATGGCTTCATTAAACAATACTGCCTTGTATTTCGATCCAAATACCGGTAATTTATTGAAAATGATAAAGAAGTAAACTGGGTTCTACTAATCAAGTAATCAGGTTTTTATTAAATGTTCAATGGCGAGACGGTACGAATCTAAGCCAAATCCCGATATCGATCCAATACAATAGGGTGCCAGATAAGAAGTATGTCTATATGTTTCTCTGGAAAAGATGTTTGATATATGAACTTCAACAACAGGAATATCAATAGCTTTAATAGCATCTCCCAATGCAATAGATGTATGTGTATATCCTCCTGCATTTAATACAACAGCATTGTATTCATACATTGATTCCTGCATCTTATCAATTAACTCACCTTCAATATTTGATTGATAATGATCTATCTTTATTTTCGGAAAGAACTCTTGTAAATTCTCCAGAAAATCAATAAATGATATTTTGCCGTAAACACCTTGTTCTCTAATGCCGGTTAGGTTCAAATTGGGACCATTAATAATCAATATCCTACTTTTCATTTTAAAAGAAATATTTTTTGCAAAGTTAATTTTTTCTTTGTTTCATTTATTTCGAAAACCTTTAAAAAGATTATAAAAGCAGCGATATGGCATTTGTAAAGAAATTAATTATTTAGGTACAATAAATTAATTATTTCATACTTTTGCACTGTATTCCAATAGGGGTGCCTTAATATAAGGGCTGAGATCATACCCTCTGAACCTGATGCGGATAATGCCGGCGTAGGGAAAAGAGATTTACACAACCCATTAGGCTTACTTCTATTGATTTAATAAACTTTAAATCAAAAGAGTTATGTTTAAAAAAATTCAAATTACAATTTTATTTATGCTACTTATTAATATTGGTTTGGTAGGGCAATACAGTATTAGGGGTAAGGTAATAGACAGGGAAAATGGTAATCCTTTGCCTGGGGCCACAGTAAGGCTTAATAACACATTTAAAGCAACTGCTACTGATAAAAATGGAGATTTTACACTTAGTAGATTAAGATCAGGGCAGTATAAGTTAAAAATCAGCTTTTTTGGTTATGAATCAAAAGTAAAAATAATAGAAGTAAACAGTAATCTTAATCTGGAATTTGCTCTAGAACCTACTGTTTATATGAGTGATGAAATTATTGTAAGTGCTTCCAGATCTAACTCCGATCTGAGTAATAATAAAACTGAAATTAATCAGGAACAACTCAGAAAAATTAATACTGGTCAGGATTTACCATATTTATTAAGTATGACTCCTTCACTTGTGGTAACCTCCGATGCCGGAGGTGGTATAGGTTATACAGGTATGCGTATAAGAGGCTCTGACCTTAGTCGCATAAATGTTACACTTAATGGAGTTCCTGTTAATGATGGTGAATCACAAGCTGTTTATTTTGTGGATTTACCTGATTTAGGATCTTCAGTTGATAATATTCAGATACAAAGAGGTGTTGGTACTTCTACTAATGGCGCAGCTGCTTTTGGAGCAAGCATAAATATTAAAACTGATGAATTCTCTGCTGATCCTTATGCCGAAATTGCTTCCACGGCTGGGTCGTATAATACTTTTAAAAATAGTGTAAAATTTGGCAGTGGCCTTTTAAAGGGTAAATGGAATTTTAATGGAAGACTTTCATCAATATCTTCGGATGGTTATATTGACAGAGCAAGTTCTGACCTCAAAAGTGCATATTTATCAGGCTCTTACTATGGAGAGAAAGATATATTAAAGGCTGTTGTAATACTTGGGAAAGAAAAAACATATCAAGCCTGGTACGGCATCCCTAAAGATAGTTTGGAAACAAACAGAACCTACAATCCTGCGGGAGAAATCCTGGATGAAAATGAAAATATTATTGGCTATTATGATAATCAAACCGATAATTATTGGCAAAACTATTATCAATTACATTATGCTCATGAATTCAGTAAAAGTATAAAACTCACCGCATCAGGATTTTATACCCGGGGATATGGTTATTATGAAAATTATAAAAATGCTGAGGATTTCGCATCATATGGAATGAACGACACAATTATTGGAAATGATACCATCAGAGTAACAGACATGATAACCCAAAAATGGCTTGATAATCATTTTTATGGTTTTAATTTTTCGTTTTTTTATAATAAGCTACCTTTTAAGATAACTGTTGGTGGAGGTTGGAACCAATATGATGGAGATCATTATGGGAAGGTAATTTGGTCTCAAATAGCTAGAAAGTATGATTATAACCGAAATTGGTACTTCAATAAGGGAATCAAAACCGAGGCAAATATATTTGCTAAGGCAGAATATAATATACTTGATAATTTAACGGCTTTCGCTGATCTACAATATCGTAAAATAAACTATAAAATTGAAGGTAGTCATGATGACCTTAGAGATCTTACTCAGGAACATAATTTTAATTTTATAAATCCAAAGTTAGGCTTGAGTTTTACATTAAATGAAAGTAATAACATCTATGCTTCCTTTGCTGTAACAAACAGAGAACCAAATCGTTCTGTATATCGAGATTCTGATCCTGGTGTGGAAGTTAAACCAGAAAATTTAAAGGATCTTGAATTGGGTTATGTGCATACTAATACAAAATATAGTATAGGGGCGAATGTGTATTATATGGCATATAAGGATCAACTTGTTTTAACCGGTAAGATTAACAATGTAGGATCGGCCATTATGCAAAATGTAGATGATAGTTATAGGGCAGGAATTGAAATTGAGGCTGGTTTTAAAGTGTTCAAATTTTTAAACTGGAATTTTAATACTACTTTAAGTTCCAACAAAATAAAGAATTTTACTGCCTATATTGATGACTATGATGCCTGGCCGGAGCAAAAAGTAGAAAACCATGAAAGTGTGGATATTTCTTTCTCTCCTTCTGTTATTGCTAATAATGAGTTTCAGTTTATTCCTTTAAAGAACTTGTCTATCAGTTTACAAAGCAGTTACGTTGGGAAACAGTATATTGATAACACATCTAATGATAATCGTAGTATCGATGCCTATCTTGTTAACAACATAAGAATTAATTATGGTATAGAAACTAATTTCATTAAAAGAATAGATTTCATGCTTGTACTGAATAATATTTTTAATGAGAAATATTCATCAAATGCATGGGTTTACAGATATTATTATGATGATACTGAATATGATATGTATGGATATTATCCTCAAGCTGAATTTAACTTTATGTTTGGGGTAAATCTTAAATTTTAGATATTAATTAATATATCATATGTATTTGTCAAACCAAATTATCAATTGAGTATGGCGAATAATAATCGGATTCTTACATATTAATAATTTTTGCCGGGTTAAGTGCCCGGCATTTTTATTTTTGGTTCCATAAAATGGAATGATAATGAAATTAGCATTAATAACTGTATTTATTTTTACCATAAGCATTTTACAAAATCCTGAAATAATTACTGTAACAGGAGAACAAACAAAGTCGAAAGTGGATACAAATACCAGTTTAGTTTGTAAAACATTAAAGTTATCAAAATCTTTAAAGATAATTAAGGCTGAAGGTAATTGTGATGGCTTTTGGATACAGAAGGGTAATATTACTATTCACAATTTTAAAAAGATGGAAAGATCAATAGGTACGGTTCTTAAACCAGGTAGTTATACAGTTTATCCCGAACTTAAACCACGGCATAATAAAGCAAGTATAACCATTACTTTAAAAGAAATTTAAGCAGTTAATAATATAAATGCCAATTAAATAACATGATAAATGTCTAAGGGTTCAAACCAAATAATGCAGAACTTCTACATCAATTAAGAAAACTAAGAATGATTTAAACCTCATGTTATGGGTTTGGTTTTTGATCAGGCTGTTGCTGAAAATCTACAATGATTTTCACAACAGTCTTTTTTTTAATCTAATATTATAATTTATGGCCTTCAGCCATTAATTATTTAAGGTGTTAATATTTCAAAATTGATAATATTTTTTTCCGATTAATCCATTTTATATCTTTACAAAATGAAATTTAAGGGTATATGAGGGGTAGATTATTAACATTAATAATCCTTTTTTTTATAACAGTTGTAAGGGCACAATTCATTAATCATGGAGATACCATCTTTATGTCTGATACAATATTTAGTGAAGTTGATGCCATGAGTTGGTCCCCGGATTCAAAAAGTTTGGTTTTCTCAGCAAAACAAATGGGTTCAACGCAATTGGATTTATTTGTTTATTCTCTTGCTAATGAACGGCTTAAAAATCTGAGCCAATCATTTTATGATGAGAATAATCCCATTTGGCATCCTGATGGAAATCGTATTATCTACGATAAATTAGTTGATTCTTTACATAAGATGATGGTAATAAACCCATTAACCCTTGAAGAAAAGCCACTGCTAAACAGAGATATTCAAAGCAGGCAGGGTAGTTTTGCTAACGATAGTATTCTAATTTGTTTCAGCGGATATGATGTTATTGATGATAAATGGCAGATATATACCTACGATTTTGTTTACGATAACCTGAATCAACTTACTAACAATAATTACAATTGCATAAAACCTTTATTTTCTCCCAATGGAAAACACATAATTTACGAAGAAATTGACTCTATGCAATCCTCACAATTAAAAATGATAAATTGGTATGGTAAGGATGAAGTTATTATAGATTCAATTTCAGTTAGTAATCCTTCTTGGAACCCCGATAGTTGGAGATTCAATTTTATTAGTAAGACAGAAAGAGGAGAAGAGGTGTTTAGTTTAAGGTATAACGGACAATCGCCTCTGCAACTTAGCTTTAATGATATAAATGAAAAACTAGTGTCCATTTCGCCCGATTCAAAGCACATAGCGGTTGTTATAGAAATGGAAGATTATAATTATATTGTAATTTCAGATATTTCAAATTAATCATATGAGTTCTTTTGAATTATATTAACTTCGTAGAAAATTAAAATAGTTATGGCACAACAAGAAGTAAGTTTAAAGAAAATATTCCCAATCGGGATAACCGTATTAGTTATTATTTTAATAATTGCCTTTTGGAGCAGAATGACTGTGACAATTCCTGCTGGTCATGGAGGAGTTATGTTTCGTCTTCTAGGAGGAGTTGACACTGTAAATACTTATGGTGAAGGCTTTCATTTTATTAATCCATTAAATCATATGGAGATTTATCAAGTACGTCAGTTAGAGACTGCCGAGGATATGAATGTTTTATCCTCTAACGGACTTGAAATTAAAGCAGATGTATCTGCCTGGTATAAACCAAATTACCAGCATTTAGGACTTCTGCATGCGAAAATTGGAACAAATTATCTTAGGATAGTTGTTATACCAGCTTTAAGGGCTAGTGCCAGAAGTGTTATTGGAAGATACACTCCTGAGCAAATCTATTCTACAAAAAGAGATGCTATTCAGGATGAAATTTATGAAGAAGCAAAAGCCATTTTGGATGGTAAGTATGTAGATCTTGATCAGATTCTTATACGTTCAATAGTTTTGCCCTCTAAGATAAAGGAAGCTATCGAAAGCAAACTGGAACAGGAACAGCAATCTCTGGAGTATGAATTTAAGTTAGAAAAAGCGCAAAAAGAGGCTGAGCGTCAAAGAATTGATGCATTAGGTAAAGCTAAAGCCAATGAAATACTTAACGCCAGTTTGACAGATAAAATCCTTAAGGAAAAAGGTATTTTAGCTACAATAAAACTAGCCGAATCACCGAATACCAAAGTAGTTGTAATCGGAAATGCAAAAGATGGATTGCCAATAATACTTGGAGATAGTAAGTAAAAATCTATTCTATTAAATTTCTAATAATAGATTAGTTTCTGATAATTAATCTTATAATTTATTTGTTAGTTAATATATAATGCATAAATTTGCATTGTTAATTATATAACAATAGATGTATCGTTTCATTTCCAACTGTAAATGTTATAAGGGCACTTTTTCTAAATCATTCTTAATTAGAATAGTCTTTAACATTAACATACAAACTTGTTGTAAGGTTCAGGCTGATAATGTATGTGAGTGCGACACATGGTTTCCTTCCGGCGATAAAGTAGACATTAGATATAATATTGTTTGTGGAGGTGATTTGTCATCTGAACAAAAACATATTACCAAATCTTTAATTGTAGATACTTCCAGTATTATTAATGAGGATTTTGAAGTTAGCCTTAAAATAACAAATCTCGCTGGTTTAACGGATGAGGTAAGATGGAAGTACTCTGAGTTAGAAACAGATAGATTAACAAAAATTGAAGGAGCCTTGGCTAAATAGCCTTAGAAATAATAATATATCTGCTAATAATTATAATACCACTTAAACTTTTAAACAGTATAGAGTAAATTTAAATACTTGCTGTTTTTTCCATTCTATACATTTATATATTTGTCTTTAGCCACTCATACCATTTTTCAAGGCCTTCACCTGATTTAACTGAAACTTCAATAAATTCCATATGGTGATTAACTCTTAAAGCATATTCTTTAAGTTTTTCAATCTCAAAATCAAGATAAGGAAGCAAGTCTATTTTATTGATTATACAAAGTTGAGATGTTTCAAACATTGGTGGATACTTTATTGGCTTGTCTTCACCTTCTGTTGTACTTATTATTACAACTCTTTTAGATTCACCTAAATCAAACATCGATGGGCAAACAAGGTTGCCAACATTCTCTATCATCAATATGGAGTCGTTTTCAGGTTTTAACTGTTTTACGGCATTATTTATCATATCGGCATCAAGATGACAGCCATTACCAGTATTAATCTGAATAACAGGAGCCCCAGCCTTTGCAATACGATCTGCATCATTTGTTGTTTGCTGATCTCCTTCAACAATATATAGTTTTAACTCATTGCCTATATCCTTAATTGTTCTTTCTAGCAGACTGGTTTTTCCAGATCCCGGAGAACTAACTAAATTTAATGCCTTTATGTTTAGTGCTTCAAAATATCCTCTGTTTCTCTCTGCCAGCATATTATTTTTTGAGAGCACATCAACTTCAAGTTGTATTTCATGGGAATGACTGTGAGAATGATCATGATGATCATGATGATCGTGATGATGGTCATGATTATGAGTATGTTCATTCGATTTTTTTCCTGGGATAGAATATTTAATATTTTCTTCTTCACCGCAACCACAAGTACCACACATATAATTAAAATTTAATAATTAAGATAAGTTTTTATTTAGCAAAATTAATATTTCATGCATTATATAATTATGTAAAACCTATTTGAAATGGTTCTGAATTAGTAGAATCACTTCTTTTTAGGTGAAACATTTATTAATTTAGCAAGACAAAAATAGTATTGAAACGCCAAATAATTACGAAAATGAAAAAAAAGATTAGCTTGCATGTAAAATGCCCGCATTGCAGAAAGTCGTTGATGGATAATGAACACTTATTGCATGGTGAGAGCAGTATTAAATTAAATATAGTAACCCCAGAAGATAGGGGAGTACTCTACATTTGTTCCATATATGAGTGCTTTGATCATGAAACCAATATAAAACTTTCTAAGGATGCAGCAATTGATGCATATTGTCCAGAATGCAATAAGGAGTTATTGGTTAATGAAGAGTGTAAAATATGCGGAGCACCTATGATATCTTTTGTTTTAAAAACAGGAGGTAGAGTTAATATTTGTGCCAGAAATGGATGTTCAAATCACTATATTGCATTCCAGGAAATAGGTACAGAACTTTCAAGGTTTTATGAAGAATTTGGTGAATAATAATAAATAATACAAAAAAAGCATCACTCAGTTTGGGTGATGCTTTTTTTTTCTTAGCAAATGCGGGGCAACTGCTGTCCCGACAACATATCTATAATTCTTTTTCCCCCAACACTGGTTTCTAACCATGAACTGCCTGGATGATCATCAGAAACTTCCCCTATAACCGCAGCTTGTTTACCATATTCACTTTTATGCAATTCTTTAATTACTTTGTCGGCATCCGTTGAAGCTACCACCATTATAACTTTTCCTTCATTTGCAACATAAAGTGGGTCGAAGCCAAGTAATTCACACATACCTCTAACTCCTTCGTTTACAGGCAAATATTCTTCCTGAATATGAATACCTACATTATGTGATTTCGCCAGTTCTGATAAGACTGTTCCTATACCACCTCTTGTGGCATCCCTCATAAATCTAATATTTTCAGATATATCTAAAACACCCTTAATCATTGAATTTAAGCAAGCACAATCAGATTCTATTTCGGCAGTGATGTTTAACTCATTTCTAGCTGCCATTACAGCCATTCCATGATCACCAATACTCCCATTAATAATTATTTTATCACCAGCCTGAAGGTTTTGGGCAGTGCTTATTCCAGTATACTTTTCTTCCAGTAAACCAATTCCAGAGGTGTTTATATAAACTTTGTCGCACTTCCCTCTGTCAACAACTTTAGTATCGCCGGTAACAATAATTACGCCTGCCTTTTTAGCCTCTTCAGCCATGGTTTTTACAATTGTTTCTAAATCTTTTAATGAAAATCCTTCCTCAATAATAAATCCACAACTCAAATATTTTGGTATAGCGCCAGAAACAGCCAAATCGTTTACCGTTCCGGCAATGGCAAGTTTACCGATATTTCCTCCTGGAAAGAAAATAGGATCTACAACAAACGAATCGGTAGTATAGGCTAACTTTTTACCTTCCGCATTTAGAATTGCAGAATCTGTTTGCTGACGTAAATATTCATTATCAAAATACTTTACGAATATACTATCTATCAAATCATGGCTTAGTTTACCACCGCTACCATGTCCGAGTAATATGGTTTTAGTTTTACTCATAATAATTTTATTAATATTTAACTATCTGTTATACAGATAATAAGCGGCGCAAGACCCCTCGTTTGAAACCATACATGCACCAATAGGGTTTGAAGGTGTACATACTTTGGCAAAAAGTTTACAATCTTTTGGTTTTTTTACACCCTTCAATATTTCACCACATAAACATCCTTTTGGTTCTTTGGGTGGGTCTACTTCAACAGGTATTTGAACTTCAGCATCATGCATAGAATAGTTATCTCTTATCTTCAGTCCACTGTTTTTCAATATTCCTAATCCTCTCCACCAATCATCTCCATATGTAAAAACTTCATCCAGCATTTGCTGAGCTTTAATATTTCCTTCAGGTTTAACAACTCGTTTATACTGAATTTCAACCTTTGGATTATTAGCTTCCAATTGCTTTACCAACATCAAAACAGATTGCATTAAGTCGACTGGTTCGAAACCACTAATAACAACACCAAGGCCGTATTTTTTGGGAATTTCCATATAAATACCTTCACCGGTAATTGTACTAACGTGGCCTGGTCCGATATAACCATCTATTTCAACGCCTTCATCTATTAATGTAGCCATTGCCGGAGGCATTACTTTATGCGCACTATAGACGTAAAAATTGCGTAATCCAGCCATTTGTGCTTTTATAATTCCTGCTGCTGAAGCTGGAGCAGTTGTTTCGAATCCGATTCCTAAAAAGATAACTTTCTTAGAACGATTTTTCTTAGCAACCATTAAGGCATCTAATATGGAGTAAACAATTCTTATATCTGCACCTTTTGCTTTTTCCTGATCAAGAGTAGAAAATGAACCAGGAACTCTTATTAAGTCTCCATAAGTAGTTATTATAACATCCTCCATTCGGGAGTAAATTACAGCTTTATCAATAAACTCTCTACTGGTTACACATACAGGACAACCAGGTCCTGAAATTAATTCTATATTTTCTGGAAGTAGATAAGGTAGTCCAAACTTTTGAATCGACATGGTATGTCCACCACATACTTCCATTAACCTGAGTTTTTTAGTGGATATTTTTTTAATTTCCTCGGCTATTCCCAGAACAATTTCTTTATTCCGATACTCATCTATATACTTCATATAGTTTCATTTTTATTCCGAAGTTAACTAGTAATTTCTGTAATACTTCAGATTTTAAAATTAAACAATTCTTTGGCCATCTTGTTTCTCTTCTTCATCAAGAGCATTATTCAATTCTTTGAATTCATCAAAGGTTTTTAAACTTGCTTCAGCTTCTTCAGCATCTAATTTCTGAATAGCAAATCCGGTATGAATAAGTACATAATCGCCAATTTCAACATTCTCAAATTCAATCATTTGCAGGCTGGCTTCATATTTTGATTTTCCTACAGAACAAATAGCCATTTCACCATTTATTTCTTCAACTTTTGCAGGTATGCTTAAACACATAATTAAATATTTAAATTGTTTGTTGTTAAATAATCGACAAAACTACATTTCTAATTAATACAATTTGTTTTATGTCTTAGTTTAAATTAATTATAAACGACCTAATTCACGAAGTTTTGCTGCGATGGCAATCTGGCCCAGGGCTATTCCACCATCATTTGATGGTATATCAGACTGGCTAAAAACTTCGAATCCAGATTCTTTTAGTGTATTCTCACAATTTTCAAGGAGTATTTTGTTTTGAAAACTACCACCTGAAAGTGCAACTTTATTTATTGAATATTTACTCCTTATTAATAAGGAAACTTCTTTTGTTAAATCTATGATTGTATTATGAAATGCTTTAGCTATATCTGATACCTCTCTATTATTCTTTAAATCCACAATCATTTCTTCAAAGCAGGATTTAAAGGAAATATCCTGATCTATTTTGAAAGTGTATTTTGATTTAGTATTACTTTTACGAGCCAGAGCTTCTAAGCGCATAGGTGCTTCAGCATGATATGTTGAGTTTTTGCAAACACCCAGCAAGGCTGACACAGCATCAAATAACCTGCCGGCGCTGCTTGTTAAAGGACAGTTTAAATCCTTTTCTATCATTGTTGAAACCAGGCTGATCTCATCATTATTTATATCATCAAATAAGTTTTTGTTTTCATTAATAAAACTACTACCGAAATAATGTATTAGATAACTTAATAACATTCTCCATGGATGATGATTAGCGGCATCACCACCTGGTTGCTTTATATATTCAAAATGATTAAATCGTTCAAAATCTTCCAGGTTACAAACTAAAATTTCTCCACCCCAAATATTTCCATCCGTTCCGTAACCTGTACCATCCAGGCTAATACCGATAACTTTCTCATCTAAATTATTTTCTACCATACAAGATGCAATGTGAGCATGATGGTGCTGTACTTTAATGCTCTTTATATTGAGGCTATCTGAATATTTGGAAGATAAATATTCAGGGTGTAAATCACTTACAACCATATCCGGTTTAAAGCGAAATAAATTGCTGAACCGTTGAATTGATTCTTTGTAGAACTCAAAAGTCTCCATATTTTTTAAATCCCCAATATGCTGGCTTAAAATAATCTGACTCCCTTTACCAATGCCAAAACAGTTTACGAGTTCAGCACCAGCAGCAAATATTCCTTCCGTATTAAAGTTGGTATGAATAGGAGAGGGAGCATAACTTCTTGACCTTCTGATAATTCTGCTTTTATTGTTAGCCACAAAGGCTACCGAATCATCAGTCCTGTTGTGAATTTCACGATTGTAGATAATGCTTGCATCAGCAATTATATCCAAACTTTTTATAGCCACATCATTATCTATAATTATTGGTTCATCACTCAAATTTCCTGAGGTTAAAACAAGGGCTGGAATTTTTAATTTTTTAAACAGCAAATAATGGAAGGGCATATATGGAAGCATTATTCCCAGTTTGTCGAGACCCAGACTTAATTGCTCAGAGATTTGCTCTTTGGTTTTTAGCAATACAATCGGCCTTCTCCAGTCTTCCAGCAGTCGTTTCTCCTCCTCGTTTACATACAAATACTTCTGCACTTCTTTAATATTCGAAAACATCAATGCTAAAGGCTTACCTTCCCTGTTCTTTTTTAATCTGAGTTTCTTAACCGTTTCATTATCGAAGGGGTTGCATGCCAGGTGAAAGCCTCCTAAACCCTTAATGGCTAGGATTTTGTTTTCTTGAATTAATTTGGAAGTGATAATTAAAATATCCTCAATTTTTTGAAATTCTTTATCCTTATATATAAGCTTATAATGTGGTCCGCAATTGCTGCAAGCAACAGGTTGAGCATGGAAACGCCGGTCTAAAATATTTGAATATTCTTGTTGACATTCATTACACATTATAAATGGAGCCATGGTTGTTTTAGGTCTGTCGTAGGGAAGGTCTTTAATGATAGTAAACCTGGGTCCGCAATTTGTACAGTTTGTGAAAGCATAGTTGATTCTATTGCTTTGTTTTTCCATATCTTCCAGGCAGTTTATGCAAACTGCTATATCAGGACTAACTTCTGTTACTTCCTGCGAAAGTGACTTGCTTTTTATTATTGAAAAATCAGAAAATTTATTTGGATTAATAGTCTTAACTTCAAGTTGGTTTATATGCGATGCTTCAGGAATAGAACTAGGCAATACTTCAATAAAATTAATTATATCATTTTCTTTTCCCTGAATTACAATCCTTACACCCAGATTATTATTTTCTACTGTGCCCAAAAGATTGTTTGCATGGGCTAATCTATAAATAAAAGGTCGGAATCCTACTCCCTGAACAAGTCCTTTTACCAATATTTCTTTAGATATCAAATTCATATTTAAATCAATACACAAAACTAATTTAAAATCGTTATAAATTTCATTCTGTTAAAATATTAACATATTCTTTACTATCTTTGCTGTTAATAATTTCACAGTACAAATGTATAAAGTTTTTCGATCTTAAAAATTCAAGAATGAAAGAAAAAATTGAATCAATTTTAGATAAGTACAACAATGATCCGAGCCGATTAATGGATATTTTGCTCGATATCATGGAAAACAGTGGTTATGTTGACGAGTTCAGCATAAGTGTTATTGCCGAAAACCTAAAGCTTTCCGTTGCTCAGGTAAAAGAGACAATATCATTTTATCATTTCTTTTCCGAGAAGCCAATGGCTAAGTTTAATATTTATCTGAATAACAGTATTACTTCAGTTATAAGAGGTTTTAAAGAAGTAAAAGAAACTCTGGAGGCTGAGGCAGGAATTAATTTTGGTAGCATTACTGAAGACGGTTTAATAGGTTTATTCGAAACTAGTTGTATAGGAATGAATGACCAGGGGCCCGCGGCTATTATCAATAATAAAGTATTTACCAACCTAACTCCCTATAGGGTAAGAAAGCTAATTGCTGATATAAAAGAAGGCAAAACAATTGATGAACTAGTATATGAAAATCATGGAGATGGTAATAACTCCCATCCTATTATGAATTCAATGGTTTACAATCATATCCGTAAGAAATCGATTTTACTTGATGATAATTATGTAAAATTTGACGTTATTGCAAACGACCTAAAAAATATTTCTCCTCAGGATGTTATACAATCAATTGAGGATTCCAATTTAAGGGGTAGAGGTGGTGCAGGATTCCCAACTGGTTTAAAATGGAAATTCGGAAGCCGTATGCCTGGAAAACACAGGGTTATTATTTGTAATGCCGATGAGGGTGAACCAGGTACTTTTAAGGACAGGGTTATGTTAACTCAATATAGTGATTTGGTTTTCGAAGGTATGGTACTAGCTGCTTACGCAACCAAAGCTGATATAGGAGTCCTTTATTTAAGATTTGAATATAAGTATATGCTTGATTATCTAAACAGTGTTTTAGATGAAATGCGTAAAAATAATTATCTGGGAACCAATATCAGCGGTATTGAAGGATTTAATTTTGATATTAGAATTCAATTGGGTGCTGGTGCCTATGTTTGTGGTGAAGAATCAGCACTCATCGAATCTATGGAGGGGAAGCGCGGAGAACCTCGCGACAAGCCACCATTCCCAGTGGAAAAAGGATATTTGGAATACCCTACAATTGTGAATAATGTTGAAACACTTGCATCTGCGGTTAAGATTGTAAAAAATGGTGCAAAATGGTATAATTCATTTGGTACTAAAGATTCCTTAGGAACTAAACTATTGAGTGTTTCAGGAGATTGCCGTTTCCCAGGAATTTATGAAGTAGAGTGGGGAACAAGCATTAGAGAAGTGCTAGAAATGGCCGGTGCTAATAATGTACAAGCAGTGCAGGTAGGGGGCCCTTCTGGAACATTGGTTAATGTTAAGGACATTGACAATTTGAGTAAAACAGAATTAATGAAATGGTATAAGCCTTCAGGTATGATGACGGCACAAACTGCTTTCGATAGAAAACTAAGTTATTCAGATTTACCAACTGGAGGTTCTATAATTATTTTTAATAAGGATAGAGACATACTGAGGGAAGTGGTTATGAATTTTATGGATTTCTTTATTGAAGAATCTTGCGGTTCATGTTCAACTTGTAGAAACCTTCCTCGAATAATGAAGGAAAAACTGGAAAAAATTATTAGTGGTCATGGAGTTAGAGATGATATTGATGATTTATTAAATTGGGGCAAGATTATAAAGCTTAGCAGATGTGGCCTTGGTCAGACTGCTGCTAACCCAATATTATCAAGCATTCTAAATTTCAGACATTTATATGAAGAACATGTTAAGGCAATGACTGATTATGATAATCAATTTGACCTTAGTAAATCGGTAAGTCCTGCCAATAGTTTTGTAGGGCGAAAGTTTATTCATAATCATTCATAATTTTTAATAGAATAATCATGAGCGAAGAAATAAAATTCAAAATAGATGGCAAAGATATTATTGCCAAAAATGGCCAAACCATAGTTGAAGCCGCAAGAGATAATGGAGTGTTTATACCTACACTTTGTAATTTCAAAGGCGTTAAGCCAAAAGGAAGTTGTCGTATTTGTTCTGTAAAAGTTAATAACAGATTCATGACTTCATGTACAACTCCTGCAGCACCTGGTATGGAGGTATACAGCGATACTAAAGAGATATCAGATTTAAGAAAAAGTATAATTGAATTGCTATTTGTAAGTGGAAATCACTTTTGTCCATCTTGTGAAAAAAGCGGTAACTGTGAATTGCAGGCACTTGCTTACAAATATCAGATGATGGTACCACGTTTCCCTTATTCATTTAAAAAGCATGGAGTAATATCAACAGGGCCTAAACTTCTAAAAGAGCAAGACCGTTGCATACTTTGTCAAAGATGTATGAAGACCATTAAAGATGAGGATGGTAAGCGTTATTACGCATTCAAAGACCGAGGTAATAAACTCGAAGTAGTTATGGATGAAGAAATGAGTAAGACAATTCCCGATGAACTTGCAAAACAAGCCATGGAAAATTGTCCTGTAGGATCTATCATTTATAAGGAAATCGGATTTGCTGAACCTATTGGTACACGTAAATACGATAAAAAGTCTATTGGAAGTGAAATAGAAACAAATTAAAACTGATTAACAATGAGTAAAAAAGTAATAGCCACAACCTCTTTAGCCGGATGCTTTGGATGTCATATGTCGATACTAGATATTGATGAAAGAATATTAGACCTTATAGAATTAGTAGAATTCAATAAATCGCCAGTAGACGATATAAAAACCTTTACCAAACAGGTTGATATAGGTATTATCGAAGGTGGTTGTTGTAATAGCGAAAATGTTGAAGTATTAAGATCTTTTAGAGAAAACTGTGATATATTAATTTCACTTGGTGAATGTGCCATAATGGGAGGTTTACCAGCAATGCGCAATGGGATTCCCATAGAAGAGTGCATTCATGAAGCTTATATTAACGGACAAACCGTGAAGTTGAATGAGGAGAAAATATTACCAAACGATGCAGAATTACCAATGCTTCTTGATAATGTTTTTCCATGTCATGAAATTGTAAAAGTTGACTATTTCCTTCCGGGGTGTCCTCCAAGAGCCGATCTAATATGGGATGCTCTGGTTGCCTTGATTACCGGTAACGAAATGGATCTTCCTTACGAAGTTGTAAAGTTTGATTAATAACACAGAAAA
>PKTD01000036.1 GCA_002869315.1 Marinilabiliales bacterium
AGCCCGGCTTTGGACTTCCAGTCGAAGAGGTAAAAACTATAAACATTGTCGGTCCCGATATTTGAAGGCTCCTGGTAACCAAATACAAAGCCTATAAAATCAGCATCCTGTGCAGTTTCTACTGAAATGGTTCCTTTTATATGATAGTTTAAAAGATTTTGACGGTTAACAAAAAATGTGGGTTCATAAATATAGGATTCATTTATGATGTTGTTATCATCGAGGATATGCCAATCGCCATCAGGATTTCCTCTCATTTGCCAGGTATTGAAATTGAAAAGAGTATCACATTCCTGGGCTACTGAATTAAAAGAATTTAATAAAGCAAATAAAAATAATATGTGCACACCTTTTTTCAATTTTCCTCCTCAATTACTTTGTATATAGACGAAGAAACGGGCTTTATTGTTGTCTATTACTTAAATTCTTCAGTAATAACCTTTTTAAAGCCTTCTGTTGCGTAAGTTTCATAGAGCCCATCTGTTGTTGAATAAATAAAAAAGGCTTCTAATTCATCATTTTTTTCCACAAAATCTTTGGCTTTTTTATATCCCATAACCATAAATGCAGTAGCAAATGCATCAGCATAAGCTGTAGAATTATGTAAAACAGAAACGCTAAGCAAGTTGTTTCGTGCAGAATACCCTGTTTGCGGATTTATGGTATGAGAATACCTTATTCCATTTTCAACATAGAATTTCCTGTAGTTACCCGAAGTTGCAATGGAAATGTCTTCCAATTGTGCAATTGCTTTCAGGTCTCTTTCATCATTAATGTTTTTGGCAGGCTTTTCTATACCTATTTTCCACTTAGAGCCATCAGGTTTGCTACCTTTTGCTTTTACTTCCCCACCAATATCAACCAGATAGTTATGGATATTTTTGCTTTCGAGGAATTCGCCAACCAAATCCACTGAGTAGCCATGGGCAACAGCATTGAAATCGAAAGTAGTTTCTGCAAACTCCTTTACTACTTTATTATTTACAATCTTAACCTTTTGATAACCTGTAATTTTAAGTAGATTATCAATCATTGAACTATCAATATTTTTTGTTTCATCAAATCCAAATCCCCAGGCTTTTGCAAGTTTTCCGACTGTAAAGTCAAATGCCCCGTCTGTTTGGTTTGCAACATCCTCTGATATATTAAAATTGTCGATAAAATGTTTGTCAATAATTACATTTGTGTCGTTACTGTTTATTTTAGAGAGTATTGAGTTTGGCTCCCACAATGAAACAGACATATCGAATTTATCCAGAATAGAATCGATTTGTTCCTGAAAGTCTCTCGATTGCTCGTCAAAATATATTATCGAATAATATGTACCCTGTGCTTCTCCAACCAGTTGAGTTTTTTGTACAGGGGCCTGTATTAATGAGCAACCGAATAAAAATAATGGCAAAAGAAAGGCAATTCTTCTCATAATACTAATTAGAATCTGAATGCTAAATTGATGGAAGCGTCGGCAACGGTTCTGAATTTATATTCTTCGGGTGGTGCATTATGATGCATTATTCCCAGAGAAAACATAAACGAAATACTAAAATGATCACTAGGATTAAGAATTAAACCATTGTTTATTAATAATTTAGAATAATATTCTTCTTTAGGTTCACTATAATAACTGTCGTAATAGTAATAGTATTGGTCTTTGCCAATTCCTAATCTTAAGGAAGGTCCCAATACATAGGATACTCTTTTTTGTCCTACAGGATACCAGTTTAAGGTAAGTCCTGTATAAAACAAGCTATAAAATTCACGGTTAAATATTTCTCCTATGGGGTCTAAGTATGTATCTTCCAGGAGACCAACGGACATTGGAATTTCAAAACCCAGGTTTCCTGTTTTATTAAGAAATTCGTATTTCATGGTAATTATTCCCTGAGGAGCATGTAATACGTTGAAAGCAACTCTGTTTTTAGGAAAACTAATATCACTTTCTGATCGATATATCCCATCAAAAGTTACAACATCACCATTTTGTTTTATTATTCTGATGAGTTCTTCTTTGTTTGCGTTAAACACCTCAACATTAGTAGAATTATAGAGTGTAAAAGTAACTCCTTCGCTATTTTGTTCAATGGTATTTACTTTTAGAATATTACCATTACTAAAATAGAGCAGGTCTTGCGATTGTGCTGCAAGACTTATAAATACTATGGTAAAAATTATGGCTAACTTTTTCATGACTAAAACCTATATATCATATTAAAAGATGCTGCTCCTGTGGTACGCATTTTATTATCCAATAAATCAGAGTCAACGTATCTTACTCCCAATGAAACTGATGCCGCTATACTAAGTTCATCGATGGGGGAGAATATAACTCCATTATTAAGGTGGAACTTAAAGTAAAATGCATCTTCATTTTTGTAATAATCATTTCCAGTATTATAGTCATAATAATATTCCTCAATATGACCTTGACCTACTCTAATTCCGGGTCCTAAAAAGAATCTCCATTTTCCCTGGCCAGTTGGATAAAAGTTCAGGTACAGACCTGTATAATATTTATTCTGAAAATCACCCAGTTCCTCATAGTCGCCTTCATAACCAACAGAAAAAGGTATTTGAAGTCCTACCTTACCGCTATTTAGAATTCTTTCGTAACTAATGGTAAAGTTATTTATCAGGAGGTCGGCGAGATGATAAGCAAATAGATTTTTTGTAAAGTCTTCTTTTGATTTCACCTTAAAATCAACTTCATTTCCGAAGTTTTCAATTTTCCCATTTGAGAAGGCTATCATTTTAATATCTGTTTTATTTACCAGTTTGATACCCTCCTGGCTATTTCCAAACATTTGATAAATAACGGCAGTTTTTGTTTGCTCAGTTACTACAGCCTCAATTCTGTCGCCATTATTAAGGTAAATATAATCTTGACAGATTGCTGAAGTGGAAATAATAATTCCCACCAGCATTGCTAAAACTCGGATTTTCATTTTGTGGTTTTTAATTTTAATCAAGTATATAACAAATGACAACTAAAAATATTGTTAGTTGCAAAAAATAAAAAAAGGTGACCATATGGCCACCTTTTCTTTAAGTTTTAACTTCCGAAGTCATCAAAAGCTATCATTTCTTCGGGAACTCCCAGTTCATCGAGCATTTTAAGTACTGCCTGATTCATCATTGGAGGTCCACATAAGTAGTATTCTATTTCTTCTGGTTCAGTATGGTTTTTCAGATAATTATCATAAATCACCTGATGTATAAAACCTGTGTAGCCTTCCCAGTTATCTTCTTCCAAAGGTTCTGATAG
>PKTD01000227.1 GCA_002869315.1 Marinilabiliales bacterium
AAAAGCAGAAAAAAAAGTAAAAGCAGGAAAAATGGCATAAATTTGAGGTAACAAAGGCACGCACCATTGCCAAACCCCTACCCGCAAGCAAAGAATTAGACAAAAACATATGAATATCCGACGAATTATAATACTGGTTATCGTTATTGTTATTTTAGCAATAACTTGGGTGTTCTTTATTCCAAGAAGTTATGATGTGCAAGCATTTGAAGAAAGAAAAGGAACTGAATACTGGGAGTTAAGTACAGGCTCAAAGATTGGATATTATAAGGTTGAAAGTTTATCTGAAAATAAAAACTCGCCTATTATCTATCTACATGGGGGACCAGGTGGAATGATAAAGGATGAAATAATTGAAGCTTTACAGCCAATATCAGCTTTTGGACACGATTTATACTTTTATGACCAAATCGGAAGCGGTCATTCAGCCAGGTTAGACGACATTGGTGAATATTCAGTATCCAGGCATAAAGCCGATTTGAAAGAAATAATTGAAGAAATTAACTCAGAAAAAGTAATAATCATTGGTCATTCCTGGGGATGTTTATTGGCCATTAATTACTTACAAGATTACCCTGAAAAAGTTGAAAGGATAATACTGGAAGGACCAGGTCCCATTTTACCAATAAACAGACAATTAGCGGGTGAAATACCTCCTGATAGTTTGAACCTTATAAAACCAGAATTGACCAATGAAGAAGGAAATAGAAGAGCAGAAAACCTGCGTATCAAACTAATTTCGAAATATGCTTTTGTTTTTAACAGAAAATTAACTTCTGACAAAGAAGTAGATGATTATTTCACCTACCTTAATGGAGAGTTAAATAAATCAACATATTGTAGAGCAAACCAAGCGAAGCAGTATAAAGGTGGTAGTGGATATTATTCCCATATTATGACAGTAAAGAGTTTTAATGATGTTGAGGATAAAAGAGAAAGATTAAAGAACATCCAAATACCCGTATTAATACTCAGAGGTCAATGCGATAATCAGAAATGGGGTTTTGCTAAAGAATACTTAGATCTATTATCGAACTCACATTTGGTAATTATTGAAAATACAGGACATGATCTGGTAACTGGGAATAAAGACAAATACTATGATTTGATAGATGATTTTTTAATAATACCAGCGGGTAACAAAGGCTATACCCAATAAGGGTTTTGGTTGTAAATTGAAAGTAAATGCAAGTAATGAAAATTAGTAATAAATTGAAAAGGAAGAGTTAAAAATCCCTTACTGGCCATAGTTGAGACCGACCCTTGTGCATCATTATAACAAAACAATAACCGATGATAAAATTCTTTAGAAAAATTAGACAGAACTTACTCTCAGAAGGAAAAACAAGGAAGTATTTTAAATATGCCTTTGGTGAAATTGTATTAGTAGTTATTGGTATTCTAATAGCTTTAGCAATTAATAATTGGAATTCTAATAGATTATTAAGAAACTCTGCTTATCAAAATATTAGAGCCTTAAATAAGAATATTGAGGACGATATTAATCAACTGCAAAATTCAAAATCTTACATGGATTCAGTCATTATCTATTCAAATAAATTAAATATGACATTCCAAAAAAGAAGTAAAGTTAATGAGAAAACTATTTTTTATTTACTTGAACTTCTTCTTGAAAGAAATATAACTATTAACACAAATACCTTTGAAACCTTGAATCGCAATGGTGAATTTATTGCATTGGATAAAAATTTGCAAAATCAAATTATAGCTTACTATTACTCTATTGAAAGAGTTAAAGAAAGAGAAAACATAAGTAATGGGTTTATACAAAGAAACTATGAACCTTATCTGCTTAAAAATTACAATTATGCAATTATGAATAAAGCAAATCCATGGGAAACTGTACAAGATTATCTTAAAAATGACTCAAGGTATTCCAGAATTATTAGCGATTCTATATTTTTAGAAGATAATTATTTGGAGTCACTTGTATTTGCAAGATATTTCCAGATAAAAAGTCAAAAAGAGTCTTATGAGAAAGCTTTATATGAAGGAAACAAATTAAAAGAAAAACTTAAAGGTGAAATTGGAAAGTTTTCCAGTAAATAATGAATGCACCACAACGGCTATAGTTCATTGGGGCGGAATTTCCTCTCGGAAATTCCTGCTTTTTTACTAACTTTGGTTAAGGGCGGAAAGAATCCCGCGGATTTTTCCACAACGAAACCATAGCCAATACTTTCGTGCACAATGTAAACCTAAGAAACATAATATTGAATAAATATTTTAACATTTTTCTAATATTGATCCTTCTACTGTCTAGTAAGGTTGTATTTTCTCAGAATGAATGGATTATTATTGGAATGTCAGCCGGTTCTATACCTTTTCATGATTTAGGAGATGTAGTAATAGAATCACCAGATAATTCTTATCAAGATTATACTATTGATATTGATGATAACGGTGAATGGGATTTTAAATTTAAATCTAAACAATATGGAGGTGGCTTTGGAGATGGGGGCTCTATAGATTTAAAATCTAATGACAGCACTTTTTTTCATAGATACTATTGCATATCAATGGATTGGGTCCTGTAATAACAAGTTTTTAGATACAGTCTCTAGGTTTGTTGTTGCCAAGTTTAATTATGCAGACACTCTTATTTCTGAAAAGATATTTCACAACAATGCAGAAATCACAAATTTTAGTGTTGGTACTGATCCTTGTTATGTATACAAGTATTAATCATTGGGTTGAAGTTCCCGGTTTATCGGGTTTAATAAAACCATAAATAATCAGTTTTATTATGGATGGATAGAAGTTGAAGTACAAAGTACTATTAAGATTGTACTAAAAGAATTAGCAATTAAAGATTACACTCTCAGTACATCTTTGTCTATAGAGAATCCTAACTACAAGTTTTATCCAAACCCTGCTCGTGACAAGTTGCACATAATATGTGATCCAAGTTTCAGTGATGTTGAGATAAAAATATTTAATCAAATTGGAAAATTATTACATATTGAAAAACTTCATGTCAACGAAATAGATATCTCAAAGTATAGACCAGGTATATATTTTATTGAAATTTCTCAGGATTCAAAGCCTTATAGACATATTCTCATTATTCAATAAAACACTTTGCACAACACAATGTATATTTCATTGCCACATTAAGTTACTATTCTTAAATTAATCGTTAGCAAACATTATTAGTACTTTATTGGCAAATAGGTAATTATTAATTTGGAATGCTTCTAAATAAGTCTAATGTTTGTATATTGCGCCACAAAAAAA
>PKTD01000039.1 GCA_002869315.1 Marinilabiliales bacterium
AAAACTTTCGAATTGTTAGAAGGCCTTTTAGACTGGGGAAAAACACAAAGAGGATTAATAAAGGCATCTAAACTTAAGTTTAATGTAAAATCTGAACTTGATGAAATTGTTAGAGTAAATAAAAGTCAACTTGAAAACAAAGAATTGATTTTGGAGAATAATGTTGAAAATACTCTTGAAATTTATAACGATCAAAAGTTATTCCGTCATATTATTATGAATATTCTTAATAATGCCATAAAATTTACTCCAAGGGGAGGCAGTATAACTATTTACTCAGAAAACAAAAATGGAAAAGACCAAATATGTATTAAAGATACAGGCATAGGTTTCCCTAATGATGTTAAAAGCAAAGTATTTACTTTCGATTTCGATTATAACAGGAGCGGTACAGAAAGCGAAAAAAGCACAGGTATGGGATTAATACTTATTTCGGAATATGCACGTATTATGGGAGCATCCTTAAGCTTGGAAAGCAAAGAAAACGAAGGCAGTACATTCAAACTTAGTTTATAAATTATTAGTATTTCCACTTATTTGCAAATCCTACCAATGATAACATTATTGGTACTTCAACCAAAACACCAACAACCGTAACCATTGCCGCTGGTGAGTTTAATCCAAACAGGGCTATTGCTACAGCAACTGCTAATTCAAAGAAATTACTGGCACCAATAAGTGCAGCAGGACTGTTAATATTATGCGGTATTTTTAATCTTCTACCGATAAACCATGCAATGAAAAATATAAAATATGTTTGTATAATCAATGGAATAGCAACAAGAACAATAATCAATGGATTTTCAATAATATTCTTACCCTGAAAAGCGAACAGCAGAATAAGAGTGAGTAATAAAGCAATAATACTAATTGGTTTAAACTTAGGTAAAAATTGTTTCTTAAACCAAGTTTCACCTTTTGCATTTATAATTACTCTATTGGTAAAATACCCTGCTATTAATGGGATTAGTACAAACACAACAATACTGGCTATAAGTGTATTATAAGGTATTGTTATATTTGTTATACCCAGGAGAAGTCCTACTATTGGAACAAAAGCCACTAGTATTATAAGGTCGTTTACCGATACCTGAACTAAAGTATAATTTGGATCGCCATTGGTTAAGTAACTCCAAACAAATACCATTGCTGTGCATGGCGCTGCCCCCAACAAAATAGCACCAGCAATATATTCTCCAGCTTCATCCGGACTTATAAATGCAGAATACAGATTTGAAAAAAATATCCAGGCAAAAAATGCCATGGTAAAAGGTTTTATCAACCAGTTTATTACGAGTGTAAGTATTACTCCTTTAGGTCGTTTTCCAACGTTCTTTATACTTGAAAAATCCACTTGCAGCATCATTGGATAAATCATCATCCATATGAGTATGGCAACTGGAATGTTAACATTGTAGATTTCCATTTTGCTTAATACTTCCATACTGTCGGAAGAAACTTGTCCGATTATTATCCCAAGAATTATGCACAAAGCCACCCAAAGGCTCAAGTATTTTTCGAAAAACCCAATTCTTTTCTTGCTCATTTTAATAAGGTTTTATTTAAATGCTGTAACAGTTATACTAAAAATTCCAATTTTATCGCGCTTTAATTTTCTCAATTCTTCTAAGTTTATATATTTCAGCATTATGCTATTGGGGATTTCTATTTCCTTTTCCTTGTTGACTTCTATATTTTTAAATCCATTTTCCTCAATTATTTGAAGATATTTACTCTTTTCCAATGCGCCTGAAACACAGCCAGCATACATTTCAGCATTTTCTTTTATTTTTTTAGGAAGTTCTCCGATAATAACCACATCAGATACGCAAAAATGACCTCCCGGCTTAAGTGTTCTTAATATTTCAGCAAAAGCCTTATTTTTATTTGGAACTAAGTTTAATACACAATTTGAGATTATTACATCATATGAATTATCTTTGAGAGGCATGTTTTCAATATCTCCTTTCACAAACTCGACATTTTTATATCCCAATTTTTCATTATTGATTTTTGCTTGTTTCAGCATTTCATCTGTGAAATCAATGCCTGTTACTTTGCCGCTTTCTCCAACTATTGATCTGGTTACAAAACAATCATTTCCAGCACCGCTCCCAAGATCTAAAACGCTATCGCCCTTATTAATACCCGCATAGGCTGTAGGTAAGCCGCATCCTAATCCTAAATCGGCATCTTTTACATATCCTTGTTCATTTGAATAGTCGTCGCTAAAAATGGTGTAGTCGATACTATCGCAGCATGAGGTTCCGCCACAGCAGGATGATTCATTTTGACTTTTGCTCTGTGTAGCAATAATACTATACTTTTCCTTTACTACTTCTTTTATATTTTTATCCATTTTTTATTTCTTTAAGGTAAAACTCTTTAAATGATATTTCTATTTTGTCTCTAATTCTTCTGAATTCACTATTAATAAACTCTTCACTACCTACAGCATCTGATGGATCATCAAAACCCATGTGAATACGATTTTTCACTTTTCCGATGAATGCAGGGCATTTTTCATTGGCACCACCACAAACCGTAATTACATAATCCCACTCTTCCTCGAGGTATTTATCAACTGAATCGGAAGTATTCTTACTGATGTCTATTCCAATTTCTTTCATAACCTCCACTGCTTTGTGGTTTAATTTGCCTGAAGCTTCAGTTCCGGCAGAACGTATTATCAGGTCTTTATCAAAACTATCCAGAAAACCATGTGCCATCTGACTTCTACATGAATTTCCCGTACATAATACTAATATCTTTTTCATTATTTACAGTTGAAATTATCAATTTTGATACAATCTAAAAATGAACATAAATTTGTATTTATCTCCACTATTTTTTGAGTATTGAGACAATAATTTGTTTTTACTCCATTTATATGTCCTAATATAAATCCAGAATCTTTTAGTTCTTTAAGATGTTGATTTACAGTAGTTCTTCCCAATGGAATTTCTTCAGAAATGTCACCAGTATAACAGGATTTTGTTTCTGCAAGAAATTTCAATATTTGTAGTCTCGCGGGATGCGCTAAAGCCTTGAAATATGATGCGCTTTGTACCAGTTCATCATTAAATAATTCTGTTTTTGATGTTGCCATACAATTTAAATATGACGCAAAAATACGTCAAATATTTATACTGACGTAAAAATACGTCATATTTTTTTAATTTATTTTTAATTAAGGAAATTTGGTACTTTTGAAAATCATTAAAATGAATGCGATGAATAGAAAAATATTTCATA
>PKTD01000092.1 GCA_002869315.1 Marinilabiliales bacterium
CCTTACCCATAAGAATAAGAATCTGTAATTTATCTTCTACAAAACTATTATCAGAATACATATTCAAACTCATCTGATAATATTCAAAGGCTTCTGCAGTTTTACCTTGGGCACTTTTTATCATTCCAATATTTTCATAGTTAACTGCTGTTTGTCGAATAGAGTTAATCTTTTTATTGATATCTAAACTACGTTTATAGTAATCATAGGCTAGTTTTAGATTGTTCTTTTTCCTATATATTTCACCAATATTATTTAAAGACCTGGCTATACCCTCATCATTACCAAGCGTTTTCCATAAGTCATATGCTTTTAGGTAATACTCTAACGATTCATTATAACTCGATTGATAAAAGAAAATACCTCCTATCCTATTATAAATTGCTGCGATTTGATCCTTGTTATCTGTTTTTATTGCAAGCCCCAATGCTTTATCATAGTAGTTATGAGCCTTTTCGAGGTTAAAATTATCTCCATAGTATAATCCGCCAAGTTTTGAGTATACACCTGCTAACTTTTCTAAGTTATTATTATTCTCATAAATCCTTGCGCTGATAAGGTAGTAGTTTATGGAGGGTTGCAGGTTATTTCCCTTTTGGAATAGTTCTCCCATTAGTTCATTGGTAATAGCACAAGCCTCAGGTGATTTTATTTTGTTTGCCAGAGTGAGAGCCTTCTTATTGTAAAAAACTGCCAAATCGAGATTTGTTTGTTTAAAGTTGTTCGCTAAATCAAAAAAGTGGTAAACTTTCTCCAAGCTATCTTCCATATTAATGGTAGTATCAGCCTGAATATCTTCAACTTTAGAAAAACAAAAGCCAAATATCATCAACGACAAAAACAGAATTGTTACTCTCTTAATCATTATTTTAAAACAATAATAAATTAGAAAGCAAATGTAATTAATTAGAATTAATCAGAAATAAGAACAAATAGGCTTTTTATTCGTAAGGATCAGTAGTTGGAATCACATAATATTCACCAGTACGCGGATCTTTATAAAACTTACTGTATCCGTTTATACTCTCAATATTCGTATTAACTCTACCTTTAACATTAACAGTATTATTAACATCAACTTCTCCAGTAACAACTATGGGATCCTCAGAGGTTATTTTCTGTGGTGCAAAACTTGGGAATATGCCAGCATTTTGGAATACTATTATCCAAATTCCCACAGTTATTAATATGAGTGTGGTTTTAATGAAACGTGAATTTAATTCCATACCTTTAAAACAAATTTATTATGAATCATCAAAAATATCTAAAATGAATAAGTAATGCAAGTTAAATATTTTCTTAAATGAACAAGTTTTTAGCTTTATTCATTAATTCGACTACATTTTTAACATGGCATTTCTTAAGTAAGTTACTTCTGTGAGTATTAACAGTATTCTTACTGATATTGAGTTTTGCAGCAATTTCTTTCGAACTTGACACATTAATTATCTCTTTTAAAACGTCTACTTCTCTTTTCGACAAAGTACCTATATCTATAGTCTCAGCATCATCCACATTAAATCTACCTGATCTATACCTGTTTAATGTATTTTTTAATTCATTTATAGAAACTGGCTTCACCAGGTAATCAAAAGCGTGATATCTAATGGATTTAACAGCATACTTATCGCTGCTATTAGTATAGATAATGGAAGCATTTAATCCTTCTTTTATTACTTCATTAGCAATTTCAAAACCTGTATAATGCCTCATATCAATTTCTAAAAATATTATTTGTGGATGGATTCTTTTTATTTGATCGATTGCATTAAGGGAGGTACAGTCTAAAACTTTGATTTCAAATTCATTATAATATGACAATAATTTTAAAAGACGAGTCCGTTCGATTTGATTATCATCAACTACGAGTATTTTTACTGGCATATTGCTATATTAGTTATTTATAGTTTACTTTATAACAAGTGTAGAAATTAAATCAGATGTACTCTTTGCTTTGGTTTTTTCCAAGATATTCCTTCTATGTGTATCTACTGTAACTTTTGAAATAAAAAGTTCTTTACCTATCTCCTTGCTGGTTTTTCCCTTAATTATTAAATCAAGTATCTCCAACTCTCTACTGCTTAATGACTTTATTAGATAGTCAGGGTAAATATTTGGCTTAGTTTGTTCACTATCTATTCTACCAAGGGTAATTTTCAATTCCTCAATATCAATTGGTTTTAATAAGTAGTCGAACGCATTTTCCTTAATTGCTTTTATTGCATACTGGCTATAGGCAGTAGTAAATATTACATGAGGTCGCAAACCTTGATTACGGGTAATCTCCAATATTTCGAAACCACTAATACGAGGCATTTCTATATCCAGAAACAGAATATCAGGTTTGTGTTTGGTAATTAAATCAATAGCTTCCTCAGGAACTGAATTAGTAGCTATCAAATCAACATTTTCACAAAAACTTAAAAGCCGGCTCAAATGTTTCAGCCCAGCTATTTCGTCGTCGATAATAATTGCAGTCTTCATAGTGTGGTCATACAAGAATGTGTAAAAATACTTATTTTACAAGAAATTCTATCATTATATATAATGAATTACCCTCATGTATTTTTAAACTTAATGAGTATTAAACAAAAAAAGCATCAGCAAAAATAATTTACTGATGCTTTAATATATTAGTTAAATATTATTTCAATTTCTTGAGAATATTTTTAGGAATAGAGTTCTTATTTACTGCTATACCTATAGTTTGCAGTCTTACATAAGACTCTGATGCATAGAAATAACCATCATAAATATGGCCCTCATTTCCCCATGAATTTTTTATTTTATAATATTTGTTCCCCTTCTGATCTTTAGCAGTTCCTACTATTAACATTCCATGATCGTCAGTAACCATATAATTATCATATGCCAGCTGGCGCATTTCTTGGGTAATATTTTTTTCTTTGGTCGGTCCATCAAAAGAATAAGCTGCTTTTGATTTTTCCTTTTCTGTAAGTGCCTCCCATTTTTCCTTTTCAGTTCCCTCGAGTCCGGCTTTTTCTACATCTGGAATTATCGCAACTCCATTTTTCCATGAGAATCCCTTATCTGAAACATCTGCTCCCCAGGCAACAGTATATCCATTCTCAAGAGAATTGTCAATTATTTCCATCATTTCGTCAATTGGTATATTCATCCACTGTGCCCATAACCAGTTATCAGGAATGGCAATGGCAAAAGCCTCATAAAACGGATGATGCGTATATGAAGTAAATTCCATATAGTTATCAATATCAATAACAAGCATATAG
>PKTD01000008.1 GCA_002869315.1 Marinilabiliales bacterium
AATTGAAAATGATAAATCAAATGGAATTAATACAATAACAACTGATGATTTGATGAAAACCTACACACAACATTTTGTATAAGTAATGGCAGGGAAAGTGTTAAATTTTTGAGGTTTGTAACCCGCTCAAACTGCATAGCGGTTTGACAGGAAAGAAGCCCGCAATCTGCCACTACTCATACAATTTACCGTTAAACCCTATCCTCCAAAATCGGAATAAAATATCTAATTCCGATATTAAATAAACTGAACAACGGTATTTGTTCTGGCACCCTTATTGTTTTTCGATGGCATTGGATAGAGTTACAATTACCACTGGCATTATCAATTATGGGTGGGCTCTTATTAGGTACTATTATAAGTTTATATTTTATTCCAATTATGTTTTACTTTTTGGCACGAAAAAGCAAAAAATATAGTTAATATTGTAAATCATTTTTTAACATTAAAAAGAAACGAACTCTTATGCCCGCTCAGCGTACATGTTTCGGTTTTTATATAAATATTATAGACATATGAAAACATCAAAAAATATAAAGATTAGTTTATTGGGATTAATCATTTTTTTAATTGGAATTAACTCAGAATCAAATACTATAAAATCTCAACAAACCATAACATATACTCTTGAGGAAGTTATTAAACTAGCCCAGGATCAATCGCCGGATGCACTTATAGCAAAGCACACTTTCAGAAGAAGTTATTGGGGATTTCGCTCTTTTAAAGCACAATACCTGCCTGGCATACGTCTGAATGCCACTTTACCTAATATAAACAGAAGTATTAATGCTGTTCAGGGACAGGATGGTACATCAGTTTACACTTCTCAAAGTTTTACTGACTACTCTGTCGATTTATCGATAAACCAAAAAGTTGGCCTAACCGGCGGAGAGTTTTTTATTAGTTCTGGCATCAGAAGGCTTGATAACTTTTTACCCGATACTTCTACTACTTCATACCTTTCAAACATGATAAATATTGGCTTTAGCCAGCCCCTATTCCAGTATAATGCTTATAAATGGGATAAGATTATCGAGCCCATGAAGTATGATGTTGCGCGAAGAAAATATATTGAAACCAACGAAACTGTTGCATTAACTGCTTTAAATCATTTCTTTACCTTACTACTTGCTCAGGTTGAACTGGAAATTGCTAAAAAAAATGAATCTAATTATGATACACTATTTCGTATTGCCAAAGGCAGATATACTTTAGGTAAGATTGCTGAAAATGAATTACTCCAATTGGAATTAAACCTTCTGAAGGCACAGGCATCTGTGGAAGTTTCCCAACTGGATTATGAAAACAAATTATTTACATTCAAATCTTACCTGCGACTAAAAACCAACGACGAAATAGTTTTGGTTCCTCCAACAAATATTGAACATTTCGATGTTCCGGTTCAAACTGCTATTGATCAGGCGAAAGAAAACACTTCATCAGGACTGGAATTCCAAAGGCGATTACTGGATGCCGAAAGCAATCTTGATCAGGCAAAGAAAAACGGACGACTTGATGCAGATATTTATGCCATGTTCGGACTCACTCAGTCGAGTGATAATATTCCGGATTCTTATAAAAATCCTCTGGATGAAGAAAGAGTTTCTATTGGTATTACTGTACCTATACTCGACTGGGGAGAAGCCAAAGGAAGAATAAAAATGGCTGAGTCTAGCCTGGAACTTGTTCAAACTGCTGTTGAGCAGGAGAAAATAGACTTTGAACAAAATATATTTATTGAAGTTATGCAATTCAATATGCAGAAAAAACAATTATATATTGCTGCCAAATCGGATACTGTAGCCCAAAAACGTTTCGATGTAACACAAAAGCGTTATATGATTGGAAAGGTTAATGACGTACTGGAACTTAATAATGCACAAATAGATAACGACAATTCTAAAAAAGGATATTATTCCTCACTTATGAATTATTGGCAGAGTTATTATAACTTACGTCAACTTACCTTATACGATTTTAAAAGAAATACGCCAATTACATTCGATGTGGATGAATTGTTGAGGTAGACCTATTTTGGACCTTATTTAGAGATTGACAAACTCATAAATCATTATTTGCAACATTCGGAGATTTCTCTCTCCTTTGTCGTTATAAATGACATAAAAAACTCGCAAACCTTAGGCCGAAACTCACAACTTAATCATTAAAATTAATATCCTATTTTTGCAACTTATTGATTTACCATGAACGATTTCGAGAATATAAAACTTTCCAAGCAACTATTTAATGCCATTAGTGAATTGGGCTTTACCAAAATGACACCCATTCAGAAAGAATCATATTCAGTGATACGTTCTGGAAAAGATGTGGTGGGTATTGCTCAAACTGGAACTGGAAAAACTTTAGCTTATATGCTCCCTGTTTTACAGGATTTGAAATATTCGAACCAAATAAACCCTCGTATTTTAATTTTAGTTCCCACCAGAGAACTTGTTTTACAGTTAGTAGAACAAATAAACTCCTATACACCATATGTAAGCATAAGGACTGTAGGCGTTTATGGTGGCACAAATATAAATACTCAGAAACAAATTGTTGCCGAAGGCTGTGACATTCTTGTGGCAACTCCAGGCAGGTTATATGATTTGGCAGCCAGTGGTGTATTACAACTGAAATCCATAGGCAAGTTAGTAATCGATGAAGTAGATGTAATGCTTGATCTGGGATTTCGTAAACAACTGACAGATATTTTTATACTGTTACCGGAGAAAAGACAAAACCTCATGTTCTCTGCTACCATGACCGAAGAAGTTGATGAACTCATAAATGCTTTTTTCATATTGCCTGAAAAAATATCCATTGCGCTTAGTGGTACACCTTTGGACAATATTCATCAATCGGCCTATCAGGTGGAGAATTTCTTTACCAAGGTCAACATGCTAAATTTCCTTTTAAAAGATAAAGAGAAATTTAGTAAAACCTTAATATTTGTTTCCACAAAGAAAAATGCTGACCTGGTTTTCGAAAATATGGAGGAGATTTTTGGAAATGAAATGTGTATTATACACTCCAACAAGGCACAAAACTATAGGATAAGATCCATAAAGCAATTCGAAGAAGGGAAAAACAGAATTATAATTGCCACTGATGTAATTGCAAGAGGCCTTGACCTGGACAATATATCACATGTTATAAGCTTCGATGTGCCTGCATTTCCGGAAAATTATATGCATCGTATAGGCAGAACAGGAAGAGCAGAAAAACAAGGTGAGTCGATTTTGTTTTTTACTGAAAAGGAAATTGCTAAAAAAGAGGCCATTGAAGACCTTATGAATAGGAAAATAGAGATGATTGACTTTCCTGAAGAAGTTGAAATTTCCAATGAACTTAGTCCTGATGAAAAACCCATACTCAGGGAAAGTTTCCCCGGGAAAAATGTCAGAAGAAAAAAGCAAGGTTCTGCCTTTCATGAGAAATCTGAAAAAAATACAAAGACAAATCAGGGTGGTTCATATTTAAGAAAAAAGAAGAAATATAAAAACCCTTTAACCAGAGGTGATAAAGTTGCTAATCGCAGAAATAAAAAGAAGAAATAAACACAAAATTCAATTTTGAAAAAAAACGAAAGCGAACAAATACAGCCCAACAATCCTTTACACGGAATCAGATTAATTGATATTCTTGAATTTCTTCTTGCTTTTTATGGATGGGAAGAACTTGGATCAAGGATAAACATTAGATGTTTCACCCATGATCCTTCAATTAAATCCAGTCTGAAATTTCTCAGAAAAACTGAATGGGCAAGAAAAAAAGTTGAGGATTTATATCTGGAAACATTAAATAAGTAGGGCAGCAATCTCAGATAAGAGCAATTTTACTGATATATTTTATAAAAATATTAGATTTTTACTAGTACCATTTTATTCCAATAGCGTAGTTTTGCCTGCTTATATAATTAGCAAAAAATGAAATTCACATATATATTTATTCTTTCTTTTTTAATTGTTTATTCTTTAGGAGCACAATCGGTAAACGACACCATTGAACTACAACAGCACGAAATAGTTTCCACAGGCAACCCGGTGGAATTTAAACAGATATCAAAAACTGTACATATTATCAGCAAAGAACAGATTAATACATCAACTGCCACTTCCATTGATGAATTGCTAAAAATATATGGTGGTGCCGATATACGAAGCCGAGGGGCCATGGGAGTACAAAGCGACATAAGTATGCGAGGTGGTGGTTTTGATCAAGGTTTAATTATGATTAACGGCATCTCTTTAAACGATCCTCAAACAGGGCACCATAACCTTAATCAGGCCATTGACCTGGATGATATCGACAAAATTGAAATTTTTGAAGGCCCAGGCACCAGGTGGTTTGGAGCCAATGCATTTTCAGGAGGACTTAATATTATTACAAACCAAAATTCTACAAAAGCACTTACAGTTTCAATTTACGGAGGTCAGTATGGCTATGTAAACAGCCGACTGGCTTATTCTTATAATATTGGAAAAGTTTCCAGTAAAACATCAGCATCTTACAAAAGATCGGATGGTTATATGAGAAATACTGATTTTGAAATTATTAATCTAAATCATAATTCTACTTATACCAAAAGATCAAATACTATCAATTTAAATTTGGGAATTCTGGATAAAGGATTTGGAGCAAATTCATTTTACACTTCCAAATATCCCGATCAGTATGAGCATATAAAAACATATTTTACCGCTTTATCATATAAAACTGGTAATAGGATAAAATTCTACTCAAATGCTTACTGGCGAAGAAATTACGATAGATTTGAACTATTCAGGGAAGATAAAAACTGGTATATTAAGCAAGGAGATATTTATATAAATGGTTCAGATACTGCAGGCTTTCCTACACCTTCAGGTATATATCCTTATCAGTGACACAATTATCATCGCACAGATATTGCCGGACTGGATGCATCAGTAAATTTTGAATCATTAATAGGGAAAACAATTCTTGGCATTAATTACAAAACTGAACATATAGTTAGCAATGTGCTGGGTGAAGCCATGAATGATACAATATTTATAAATGGTTCTGATGGTTATTATACAAAGAGCAAAACCCGAAATAATATCAGTCTTGAGGCTAACCATCTTTTCATAAAAAATAATTTTAGTATTTCAGCAGGTTTTTCAATTTTCCATAATAATGATTTTGGGACTCATTTTTCTCCGGGCATAGATCTGGGTTATTTCATCAACGAATACATTAAAATATTTGCATCTGCCAATAAGGCAATACGACTTCCCACATTTACCGACCTTTTTTATCAGGGACCAACTAACACTCCAAATCCTGATTTAAAGCCAGAAAGTTCTATTAGCACCGAGGCGGGGTTTAAAATCTTTTATAAAAATATAAATGCTTCATTATCGGCTTTCTATCGTGATGGTAACAATATAATCGACTGGATAAAATATTCTCCCGAAGAAAAGTGGCAAAGCGCAAACATAACTCAACTAAATACTTATGGAATTTCAGCTTCAGTAAACTATCACCTGGAAAACCATATTATAAATTATTTAGGAGCGAAATATACTTGGCTCGAATCCGAAAAACAAAATGATGATATCATTTCTCTTTATGCACTGGATTATTTGAAACACAATTTCAACAGTTATCTTAATCATAATATTATCAATAATTTAACTGCTTCTTGGAGTCTGAGTTTACAAAAGCGTAATGGCACTTATATCGACTATAAAACTTCTCAGGAAACTGAATATGGATTTAACACTTTACTTAATTTAAAACTCATATATGACTATCGCAATTTTCAGTTTAATATATCTGCTTCCAACCTTTTAAACAAACAATACTACGACATTGGAAATATTGTTCAACCCGGTATTTGGATTATTGCTGGAATTAAATACCATTTAAACAGATAAAATACTGTTTTTTTTCATAATTTCGGTCTTTTAAATATTAAACAAATTATGCAGAAAACAGTATTAATTAGTGGTGCTACCAGCGGTATAGGATTAGCATGCGCAGAATTATTTGCTCAAAATAATTATAATTTAATCCTCACTGGAAGAAGAAATGACAGATTGCAAAATCTAAAAGAGAAACTTAGTAATGAGTTTGATATTAAGGTAGTTATATTCAGTTTTGATATTAGAAACAAAGATTCTGTAATAAAAGCTATTGACGAAATAAAAGCTCAGGATTTAAAAATTGATATTTTAATTAATAATGCCGGGCTTGCATCAGGTTTAAATACTGTTCAGGAAGGAGATTATGACGATTGGGAGAAAATGATAGATACTAACCTAAAGGGATTATTATATATTTCCAGAGAGGTTTTACCAATGATGATTAAACAAGAAGGTGGACATATTATTAATATTGGATCCATTGCTGGTAAAGAGGTTTATCCCAACGGAAATGTTTATTGTGCCACAAAGCATGCAGTAGATGCTATCACAAAAGGCATGCGTATTGATGCCGTAAAACATGGCATACGTGTTAGCCAGATTGCTCCCGGAGCGGTAGAAACAGAATTCTCAATAGTTCGCTTTCATGGTGATAAAAACAAAGCCGATGCTGTATATAAGGGCTTCGAACCTCTTCATCCTGAAGATGTTGCCGATGCTGTTTTTTATGTTGTAAACACACCAAAACACGTTAATATAAATGACTTGGTAATAATGCCAACTGCTCAGGCAAGTGCTACAATTATGCATAAAACTGAATAGATAATCGGTCTAGTTAGAAGAAAAAATTCATGGTACTTAAGATTAAAATCTAATAATAATCAAAGTCTAATCACTTAAAATTACATTTTCTTTAATTTCTATATTTGTACTAAATACATTTCAATTTGAAAAAAAAATACGACTTCATTATTTTAGGGAGTGGTCTCGGAGGCTTACTCACCGCATTTATTTTAAGTAAAGCTGGAAATAAAGTCCTTATACTTGAAAAAAATCCAAAACTTGGTGGCACACTTCAAAGTTTCAGGAGGTTTGGCTGCGATTTCAGCACAGGTATGCACTATCTGGGTAGCCTTGACGAAGGGCAAATGCTCAATAAAATTTTTAAATACTTTAATCTATTTGAAACTATAGAGTATAAGAAATTAGATGTGGATGGATTTGAGGTCGTTAATGTTGCTGGAACTGAATACAAAATCCCTATGGGATGGGAAAGGTATAAAAAACAATTTCTGGAGTATTTCCCAGGAAACGAAGAAGTAATCGAAAGGTATTATTACCTGGTTAACAGAGCAATAGACGCTCAGGCACTTTACAACCTCAATCACCCGGAAGAAAATAATGATGATAATATATTAATGAAAAGCGCTTATGAAGTGCTTAAAAGTTTGAGCCCTGATGTGGGAATTCAAAATTTTCTGGCTGCCCTAAATTTTGATTATGTGGGTGAAAAAGATAAAACACCATTTTATGTACACGCGCTGGTAAGCAACTATTTTATTAAAAGTTCATATCGTGTTATTGGAGATAGCGATCAAATTGCCAACTCTTTGGCAAACTCCATAAGAGAATATGGTGGTGAGATTTTAAACAGACAAAAAGTAGTAGGCTTCTTATATGAAGACAAAAATATTACAGCTGTTAAAACACATAAAGAAGAAATTTTCTATGGAGATAGAATTATTTCGAATATTCACCCTGCAAACACAATGGATCTCATTGACAATGACAGGATAAAAAAAATCTATCGCAATAGGATGAAAAATATGAAAAATACTATTTCATCATTTGCTGTTCATCTTAAAATGAAAGAAAATAGTTTTGAGTATTTAAATTATAACTATCAGTATTTCAAACAAAACGATGTGTGGTATCCATCCTATTATGATGAAAAAAATTGGCCTGAACATTTCTTCCTGCAAACTCCACCTTTGAAAATGGAGGAGGATTATTGCAATTGTGTGCAGATATTAACTGCAATGAAATATGATGAAGTTAAAAAATGGGAAGGCACTACAAAAAGAACCAGAGGAGAAGAATATCATAGATGGAAAGAGGAAAAAGCACAGAAATTAATTAATATGGTTGAAGAAAAGTTCCCGGGTTTTAAAGATAAAATTGAAAATATAAACATATCTACACCATTGAGTTTCAAAGATTATATTGGAACTACCGACGGATCAATGTATGGTAGAATTAGCGATTTTAACAATGTGGTTTCCAACTATGTTTCCCACAGAACAAAAATCCCTAACCTTTATCTTACTGGTCAGAATTTAAATCTTCACGGTGCACTTGGCGTAAGTTTGAGTGCTCTGATAACATCTGGAGAGTTTATAAATCTTAAAAATTTACTGGGAGAAATAAATAATGCTTAAGGCAAATAACATATCTAAGTCAAGGAAAAGGTTTGGCAAAGTGCTGTTCTATACAGCATTGATAATGTCGACCTATTATTTAATTTTCCTTTACTTTACAAACATTCGACTTCCTGAAGTTGAAAGCAGCCCCCTCGATACTTTAAACAGGATTAAAACAGGAGAAAACTCATACAAAATAGCCGATGATTATCTTCAAAAAAACAAATTCGGTTTGTGGGAATTATTTCTGAGTGGGAGTCCTTATGAAATTGGCTTAGCAGAAGGAAAACTAACAAAAGAATTAATAGAGATTCAGGAGCAGGCCTTTGTAGAACAGATAAATACACTAGTGCCCTCTGAAAATTATCTTAAATTTTTAAAGCATGGAATAGCCTGGTTTAACCGTAATCTGGATGATGATATTCCATTGGAGTACCAACAGGAAATATATGGAGTTTCCAAATCAGTTTCCAACGAATATAATTATATCGCCAACCCATACGAAAGAATGCTAAACTACCATGCGGCACACGACATAGGGCATGCATTGCAGGATTTGGCATTGGTGGGATGTACTTCATTCGGATTAAACTTAAATCAAGATGACAGCAATATGATTGTTGGAAGGAACTTCGATTTTCATATAAATAAGAAGTTTTCCGAAAACAAAGTTGTTGCATTTGTAAAACCCGAAAAGGGAAATAATTTCATGTATGTCACCTGGGCAAGTATGATAGGTGTTGTTTCCGGTATGAACGATAAAGGGCTTACAGTAACACTTAATGCCGCAAAATCTGATATTCCTTTAAGGTCGGCAACCCCAATATCCATTCTCGCACGAGAAATTCTGCAATACGCATCAAATATTGAGGAGGCCATAGCAATTGCAAACAAAAGAAAAACCTTCGTTGCCGAACAATTATTAATAGGTTCGGCTGCGGATAATACAGCTATTGTGATTGAAAAATCCCCTAGCAAAACAGGGATTTTTAAAAGCAACTCAAATTATATCGTTTCATCCAACCATTTTCAAAGCAGCACTTTTGCTGAAGATGAAAATAATTTGAAGTATATGGCACAATCGGCTTCTGTTTACAGGGAAAAAAGATGCAAGCAACTTATAAAATTTGCCGATACTTTTGATGTAAAAACAAGTGTGGATATTTTAAGGGATAAATACGGACTGAACGACATTAATATTGGTATTGGAAATGAAAAGGCTATGTGCCAGATGATTTCACACCATGCAGTTGTATTTATGCCTGAGCAACTTAAAGTTTGGGTTTCTGCTCCACCATTACAATTGGGAAATTTTGTTTGTTACGATTTAAATGAAATTTTCAAAACTAATAATATCACCTACGACAGTAGTCTAACAATAGCAAAAGACAACTTCCTGTTGGGTGATGGTTATAGCAATTATCTTGTATACAAAGATCTATATAATGCTTTTGAAGATGTTGTTAATCAAAAAAAGCAGGTGGCAAATTATGATGATTTACTATATGACCTTATCAGATTAAACCCCGAGTATTATAGATCTTATTTACTTGCTGCCGACTATTTTATATCCGTATCTGATAATGAAAATGCTATAAAATATCTTGAAATGGCACTTACAAAAGAGTTCGAAAACACTGTCATCAAGCAGGAAGCAATTAGTAAACTTAACAAATTAAAAGAAGCACAAAATGATTCCGGAAATTGAAAAAAAACCTTTATCTGAAATCAAGAAGTTTCAGGAGGAAAAACTCAAAGAGGTTTTGGCATATCTTAAGGATAAATCAAAGTTTTACAAGCGCATGTTTTCGGAAAATAATATCAATATAAATGATATAAAAACCATAGAAGACCTGAGCAAGATTCCCGTAACAAGCAAAGATGATTTACAGAATTTTTCCGACGACTTTCTTTGTGTAGATAAAAGTCAAATTGTGGATTTTGTTACAACTTCCGGAACATTGGGAGAACCGGTAACTTTCGCAATGACAGAAAATGATATCGAACGACTAGCCTACAACGAGTATATTTCATTCTCCTGCGCGAATACTACTTCATCAGATATTTACCAACTTATGGTAACTCTCGATAAAAGATTCATGGCCGGTATGGCATATTTCCTGGGATTGAGAAAGTTAGGCGCCGGAATTATCAGAATGGGGCCCGGTTTGCAGAAACTACAATTCGATTCTATACAAAGATTCTCTCCCACAGGTATTATTGGAGTTCCTTCATTCTTACCCAAACTAATTGAGTTTGCAGAACAAAATAATATTAACTATAAAAATACATCTCTAAAAAAGGCAGTTTGTATTGGTGAGCCTATTCGCAATCCTGATTTTTCACTCAACACTCTTGGTAAAAAGATTACAGAAAAATGGGATTTGAAATTGTATTCCACTTATGCTTCCACAGAAATGGGAACTGCCTTTACAGAATGTGAAGCAGGAATGGGCGGTCATCACCATCCGGAAATGATAATAGTTGAATTTTTGGATGATGAAAACAATCCGGTTACTGAAGGCGAAGCAGGTGAAGTAACCATTACAACTATTGGAGTTGAAGGCATGCCTTTATTGAGGTTCAAAACCGGAGATATATGTCACTATCACACCGAAAAATGTAGCTGTGGAAGAACAAGCATGAGGCTCGGCCCTGTGATAGGAAGAAAGCAACATATGCTTAAATTTAAGGGAACTACCCTCTTCCCTCCTGCCATTTATGATGTGCTAAACAAAATAAACTTCATAGAAAACTATATTATTGAAGTGTCTACAAATAGTTTGGGCACAGATGATATTTTAATAAAAGCCGGCTGTTCACATACAGATAAATATAGCGAGAAAACAATAAAAGATACTTTTCGATCGATGATGCGTGTTGCTCCGGAAATAGAATTCTATAAACCATCGCAAATTAGCAAATGGCAGTTACAGGATGGAGATAGAAAACCAAGAATGTTTTTTGATAAAAGAAATTAAAACGAAACAAATATGAAAAGACAGTTTTTATCAATATTATTTTTACTCTTTTTTGTTGGTGTTTTTTCACAAACTCACAGCCTTACTCTGGAAATAAAAGGCTGCGATAATTCAGGTGGAAATCTGATGATTGCAGGATTTAAAGGGGCAAAGGATTTTAATAAGAAAGAAAACTCTGCCTTTAACAAGTCTGAAAAAGTTGAAAATAGTACTTTAAAACTTAGTTTTCATAATATCGAAGAAGGCGATTACGCTATTGCAATTTACCACGACCAAAATCTTGATAACAAATTGAATCTAAATCAAATAGGTATTCCTATTGAAGGTTTTGGCTTTTCTGGGAATTATTCCATTTTTAAGAGGCCTAAGTTTAAAGATTGTAGTTTCACAATAAGAAATGACACAACAATTGTAATTAATATGCACTATTTGTGGAATTGAGAAAATAAAAGGCTGAATTTTAAGATGGTTTATCTTAATTATTGATCTCAATAATAAATCAAAAATTGCTAAGTTTGCGCATTAATTTTTTGTAAGTGAAAAAAGTATTAGTAGTCACATATTCTCAATCAGGACAACTTAATGATATTGTTGCAAATACTATCAAACCTTTTGAAGGTAAAGTAGATATAATTTGGGAGCATCTTAAGCCAAAGCCTGATTATCCATTTCCCTGGAAGGATATACATTTTTGGGATGCACAACCCGAATGTGTTGAAATGATTCCTGGAGAACTGGAACCCATGAATTTTGATACTAATGGCGACTATGATCTTATCATACTTGGGTATCCAATCTGGTTTCTTTCCCCCCCTATTCCTATAACAACTTTCTTAAAATCAGATGAGGCTAAAAAAGTAATGAATGGAAAACCTATTGTTACAATAATAGGTAGCAGAAATATGTGGGTAACAGCACAGGAAAATATAAAGCAAATGATAAATGACATTGGGGGTAATTTGGTTGGAAATATATCTCTGCGCGACCGTCATCATAATCTGCCAAGTGTGGTTACAATAATTTATTGGCTGACAACAGGAAAGAAAGACCGTATGTGGGGTATTTTCCCTTTGCCGGGAATTTCAGACAAAGACATTTCTGAATCCAAAAGATTTGGAAAACCTATACTGGAAGCAATTAATAGTAATGATTACAGCGACTTACAAAATAAATTATTGAAACTGAAATCTGTAGAAATAGTACCAAGCGTACTTTCCCTGGAAAAAAAAGGGAAAAAGATCTTCGGTTTATGGTCTAAGTTTATTAGGAAAAAAGGTGGCCCGGGAAATCCGGCACGCCATGGCAGATTGAAAATATTTAAGTGGTATCTTTTAACGGTAATATTTCTGATTACCCCAATAGCTACTCTCGTTTTTTATTTGACTTATCCGCTGTTTTATTTTCAAATTAAAAAGAACCTGAAATATTATTCAGGGGCTACAACAAAATAATTGATTTTTATGAATGAGGTTTACCTGACAGCCATAGAAAAATATATGCCAAATCTACCCGTTTCCAACGATGAAATGGAAAATATCCTTGGTCTCATTAATGGAAACATGTCCAAAGCAAAAGGATTGATTTTGAGAAATAACAGAATCAAAACCAGGTATTATGCTATGGATAAGGATGGCAATCCTACACATACAAATGCTCAATTGGCTTCTCTTGCCATTCATAAACTTATAAAAGACAGAGTAAGTTTATCAGAAATTGATTTGCTAACAGCAGGCACATCTTCTCCTGATACTATGCAGCCATCCCATGCACTGATGGTTCATGGAGAACTTGGTACCGATAACAATATGGAAGTTATGTCGCCACATGGCACCTGTAATGCCGGAATGCTATCTTTAAAATATGCATATATGGCTCTTAAAGCGGGTGAGTATGATCAGGCAATTTCTGCTGCATCAGAAACTCTATCCTCATGGATGCATGCCAAAAATTTTGATGGCGAAATTGATAAACGAAAAGAAATTGAAGATAATCCATATATAGCATTTGAAAAAGACTTCTTACGGTGGATGCTTTCCGATGGGGCTGCTGCTGCACTCTTACAAACCCATCCAGCTAAAAGCGGAAGAAGTTTAAGAATAGAATGGATAGATGTAAAGTCGTATGCAAACGAACTAGAAACATGCATGTATGCCGGTTGCATTAAAAATGAAGATGGTACAGTAACAGGGTGGCGTGAACTTTCTGCAGAAGAACAAAAAATTAATTCTGTTTTTACATTGAAACAAGATGCCAAAGTTCTGGGAAAACACATAATAAATTACGGTATAAAACATCTTGAGACGGTATGCGAAAAACGTAAACTCGACCTTGATGAAGTAGATTGGCTGTTACCACATCTTTCATCAATGTTTTTTAAGAAGGAAGCATTTAATAAACTGAAAGAAACCATAAAAGAAATTCCCATTGAAAAATGGTTTATAAACTTGCCGGAAGTAGGAAATGTTGGAGCAGCATCAGCCTTTTTAATGATAGAAGAACTATTTAATTCCGACAAACTTGAATCAGGCCAAAAAATATTGGTAATGGTACCTGAAAGTGCCAGATTTTCTTCAACTTATATGTTAATGACTGTTGTATAATTTTTTGTTTATGCTGTTGGGGAAGGAAGACGTAGAGAAGATAATACCGCAAAAAAAGCCAATGGCTATGGTAGATGGTCTGCTGGAGCAGGAAGAAGATTATAGCATCTCACAATTAAAAATTTTAAATACCAATATATTTGTTGAAAACGGGCATCTTTCAGAACCTGGAATAATTGAAAATATTGCACAAACTGCTGCCCTCAGAAACTCCTATCAGGCCATACTCGATGATAAAGAACCTCAAATTGGTTTTATTGGCTCCCTAAAAAGAATAAAAATTTATAATTTGCCTAAAGTTAGTACAACTATTAAAACAAAAATTACTGTTCTAAATAATTTGATGAATGTATCAATAATAAAGGGAGAAACCTTTTGTGATGGGCAATTACTGGCCGAGGGAGAAATGAATATCTTTTTACAATAAATCAAAACTATGAAGTCTACAGATGTACCTCAGGACGATGCTAATATGTTACAGGGCAAATTTAAGGAACCTGTTTATTCACTTGATGAAAATGGTAATTATACAACAGTGAAATCTGTTGGATGGGATCCTAAAAATGAGGTCATGCAGGAAGCATGGGATGTAATCAATGAAAAGGTAGAAGCCACAAGAGAAAAAGTATTGGCAGGCGAATTAAGTCCCATTGCATTTCACCTGGAAAACAATTTAATGGATGTTTCTTTATTGGCAAAATATATGGGTTTTTGGAAATGGAAAGTAAAAAGACATCTTAAACCAAAACATTTCAATAAACTAAATGATGAAGTTCTTGAAAAATATGCTGAAGTCTTTGATATCTCCAAAGATGAATTAATGGACTTCACCAAATTCACTAAGAAATAATCTACTTGCTCTATACTAGTGATTTACGATAATAAAATGGATAAAATTATAAACTTCGAACATAAACAATCGGCACATTGCGAAAATGGTGTTGTCTCCAATTTGATGAAATTTTATGGAATTGAAATAAGTGAACCTATGGTGTTTGGTATAGGTTCAGGACTTTTCTTTTCGCATATGCCATTCTTAAAAGTAAATGGAATACCTGTAACATCTTTCCGACCATTGCCGGGAGTAATATTCAAAAGGATATCAAGGAGATTGGGAATAAAATTTGAAAAGAAAAAATACTCCAAGCCCGACAAAGCCATGAGTGAGTTGGATAAAAACCTGGACAAAGGAATTCCAACAGGAATGTTAGTTGGAGTATACCATCTGACATATTTCCCCGATCCTTATCGCTTTCATTTCAATGCTCATAATCTGGTTGTTTATGGCAAAAAGGGCGATGACTACTATATTTCTGACCCTATTATGGATAAATATGAAACCTTAACATATAACGAATTAAAGCGCGTACGTTATGCAAAGGGTTTATTTGCTCCTAATGGACATATGTATTGGGTGAAAGAGTCGCCGGAAAAAGCCAAATTAGAAAAAGCAATCATCAAAGGAATAAAGCATACATGCAAGGATATGCTTACTATACCTGTTCCCATGTTCGGAGTAAAAGGCATAAAGTTTCTGTCCAGAAAACTGCGTAATTATCCAAAAAAACTTGGAGCCCGCAAGGCAGCATCCTATACGGGCCAGATTGTCAGAGCACAGGAAGAAATTGGTACCGGAGGAGCAGGCTTCCGTTATATGTATGGTGCATTTTTACAAGAAGCATCTGAAGTTTTAAATAATCCTGAATTAAAGGATTTATCATTTGAAATATCTGATATAGGCGATAAGTGGAGAGAATTTGCAGTAATAACTGGCCGTATAGTTAAAAACAGAAATAAGGTCGATGAAAGTTATGATGCTGCTGCCGATTTATTACTCAAAATTGCTAATATGGAAGAGGCATTTTTCAAAAAATTAAAAAAAGCGATATCATAGTGACTGATAATGCAATCATAGAAATAAATAAACTCATAAAGAGATATAAAGGATCAGATTCCAATGCTGTTGATTCTCTGAACCTGAATATTCAAAAAGGCGAGTTTTATGGATTGTTGGGACCCAATGGCGCGGGAAAAACCACCACCATTTCTATGCTTTGCGGATTGCTTTCACCTACTTCCGGACAGATAAAAATTTCAGGTCTGGATATAAATTATCATTCTCAAAAAGCAAAATCAATTATTGGTGTAGTACCGCAGGAAATTGCTCTATTTGAAGACCTTACAGCAAAAGAAAACCTTAGGTTTTTTGCCGAAATGCATGGGATGAAAAAGTCGGATTTTATTTCGTGTATCGACATTTATCTGGATAAATTCAGTTTAAAAGACAAGGCTAACAAACGGGTCAAAACATTTTCAGGAGGCATGAAGCGCCGCCTGAACCTTATAGCAGGCATTTTACACTCCCCTCAAATATTATTTCTCGATGAGCCTACTGTTGGAATAGACGTGCAATCCAGAAATGTGATTGCAGAATTCCTGCATGAAATAAACAAAAATGGGATGACTATTATTTATACCTCCCATATGATGGAGGAAGCCGAAAAACTATGTTCCCATATATCGATCATTGATTTTGGAAAAGAAATAGCAAATGGAAAACCAGCGGAGATAATACAAAAAAATGAAAATTGTAATAATTTGGAAGATATATTTCTCAGCCTTACAGGCAGAAGAGTAAGAGAATAAAAAATAATATTAATGAATAGGTTAAAAGCATCATTTATAAAAGAACTACTGATTCTAAGCCGCGATAAAGCCGGCCTGGCGATGCTATTCCTTATGCCTATTTCTTTGGTATTAATAATGACACTTCTCCAGGAATCTACTTTCAACAAATTAAGCGAAAAGCAACTTCCTGTTTTAGTAATGAACCACGATGCCGATACTTTTGGGATTAATGTGGTAAAAGGTCTAAAGACTTCTACCTTCTTTAAGATTACTGAAAGTGATGATATTTCAAAAGATGAGTTTATTGAAAAAATAGAAAAGGGAGACTATCTCATTGGGATAATAATCAGAAAAAACTCAACTACTCAAATAACAAGAAGTATAGAAGAAAATATACAAAAGCAGTTTCCTGAAGAAGTAGGCCAACTTTTTGAATCTTACCATGATGAATTAAAAAAGCCTAAAGTTGAAATTTTCTTCGACCCGGTTTTGAAGAACTCTTATAAGCAAAGCATTTTAGGCAGTTTACGACATTATTCAGCCATGGTAGAAGCCCAGTTGATGTTTGAAATTTATTCAGGACTATTTAAAGATATGCTGAATATAGAACTAAAACCGGCAGGTAATTTTGAAAATCTTATCAACTTTGATGAAAAATATGCCAGCAGCGGAGGGAATACCATTATCCCAAATTCGGTGCAGCACAACGTTCCGGCATGGACAATTTTTGCAATGTTTTTTATAGTTATTCCTCTAGCTTCCAATATTATAAAAGAAAGAAATTCAGGCGTTTCTGCCCGTATTAAAACCATTCCGGGATCTGTTATTACAACAAGTCTGGGAAAAGCTTCCACATATTTTGTTGTAGGCTTTATACAAGCCATCCTCATGCTGATGATAGGAATCTTTATTCTTCCCTTATTCGGCTTAAGTGCTTTACAAATTGGAAATGCTGCCATACCGTTACTTATGGTAACAATTGCAGTTGTTATTGCTGCTACTTCCTATGGGATTGCCATTGGGAGTCTTTCTTCTTCTGAGCAACAATCTTCAATATTCGGTTCCATATCAGTTGTAATACTGGCGGCTTTGGGTGGCGTATGGATTCCCTCTTTCATGATGAGCGATCTTATGCTAAATGTAAGCAAAATATCCCCTTTGAGTTGGGGACTTAATGCCTATTACGATATCTTTTTACGCAGCGCAGGAATTATGGAAGTTTTACCAAACATTTTACTTCTTCTGGCATTTGCAGTAATTTGTTTTGTTGTGGCTTATTTTTATTCCAGGAAAATTAGAGTTTAGTAGAAAATAATTATATTTTCTTAATCCCTATTTTAAGCAATCTAGTTATCTGATATTAAAATAATTATTATTTCTAGGCATTCATTAATTCAATCAATTTTGGTAGGGATTCGGAATAACACCCACACGTTGTTTTTAAAAATCAGGTATAATATTTCGCTATTAATGCGAATAGTAATTCTTTAACAATAACAAGCAAGCAACAAATATCCAGCATCAATCTTTACACTTTTCGTTCTTCATTTTTCATTCTTCATTTTTACTTTTCATTTCCCCTTCAAATTCCTTATTTTTGCAGACTATTAAAAACTGTTGATGAAGAAAATTCTAAAAGATACCACTGAAGTAAAAGTCCGTTTTGGAGAAGTCGATTCCATGGGAATTGTATGGCATGGGAATTATGTGAAATATATTGAAGAAGGCCGTGAGTCTTTTGGTAAGAAATATGGAATATCTTATATGGATATTTATTCCAACAACTATATGGCACCTGTTGTAAATATGAATATCGATTTTAAAAAACAAGTAAAATATGGTGACCTCTTATTGGTAGAAACAGAATATATTGATAGTGCCGCTGCCAAAGTAATTTTCAATTTTAAAATTTTCCGCAAAAGCGATATTGAACTTGTTGCCACAGCCCAAAGTACTCAGGTGTTTATTGACCTTAATCGTGAAATGGTATTATACCCACCTGATTTTGTTGTTGAATGGAAGAAAAAAGTTGGGTTAAGCGAATAATTATGCCATATTTTATTTCCGATAATATAATTTCGTCTTTAGGTTTCTCCACAGAAGAAAATTTCAATTCCCTTTTAAAAGGAGAAGTTGGAATTAAAGAAATTGAGGATACTGAAGTTTATCCTGATAAATTTTTGGCTTCGACAATTGATAAAAGCAGATTGGAAAGTGAATTTGGAAAATTAGTCGCCAAATATTCCAATACTAAAAATTTTACAACACTTGAAAAACTAATAATATTATCTATTGATAAATCATTGCAAAATACTGAGGTAGACATAAAATCAGGAAAAACTGCAATTATACTCTCCACCACCAAGGGAAATATCGATTTACTGGATAAAAAAAGATCAGAAAAATTTGATAAAAACAGGGATAGCCTCTGGAAACTTGGAGAAGTTATTGCCAACTTTTTTGGAAATCCAAATGAGGTGATTACAATTTCAAATGCATGTATTTCAGGAGTAATAGCCATTAACACTGCAGCAATGTATATTAATGGTAAAATGTTCGACAATGTAGTTATTTGTGGTGGTGACTTAGTGACTCGATTTGTTGTTAGTGGTTTTATGTCGTTTTTATCGCTTAGCGAGAAACCTTGTAAACCATTTGATAAAAACCGCAACGGACTTTCTTTGGGAGAAGCAGCGGGAACTATTATTCTTAGCAATCTTCCCCCTAAGGGAAAACAAAAAATTAAATTTAGAGGGGGAGCATCAGCAAATGATGCCAACCATATTTCAGGACCTTCCAGAACAGGTGAAGGCTCTTATATTTCAATAAAAAAGGCCCTTATTGAAGCCGGAATAGAATCAGACAAAATTGATCATATTTCGGCTCATGGTACTGCAACACCATATAATGATGAAATGGAAAGCATTGCCATTACTCGACATAGTTTACAAAGCAAGCCTGTGAACAGTATTAAAGGAAGTTTGGGTCATACTTTAGGTGCAGCAGGAATTATTGAAAGTATTATCCTGCTGGAGGAAATGCGCAATAATACTTTGCTTAAAACCATGGGTTTTGCAGAAATTGGTGTAAGTAATGATATTAATATTTTGACTGAAAATACTGAAAAAGATATAAATACGTGTCTCAAAATGGCATCGGGATTTGGAGGCAGCAATGCTGCAATGATAATTTCCAAAGAATAAATGATGGAAGATCTTTTTATAGGAAAATATTGCCACATAAAAAACAACAAAGTATTTGTTGACGGTAAATTAGCGTTTGCGGGTGAAGAAACTGATGTATTAAAGTCCTTTTTAAAAAACCTTTACAGATTTCTAAAGCCTTCATATAATAAGTTTTTTAAGATGGATGAGATTAGTAAGTTGGGGTTTTTGGCAACAGAATTTCTTTTGGAAGATGTTGATATATCAAAATATGAGGAAGATGTTGCATTAATATTTTCCAATTCCGATTCTACCCTAATTACTGATAATAAACATCAGGAAAGTATTGATGAAGATGTTAACTTTTTCCCAAGTCCATCTGTATTCGTTTATACACTTCCAAATATAATGATGGGGGAAATTTCTATCAGACATAAACTAAAGGGTGAAAACACATTTTTTATTGTTGAAAATTTTAATGCAGAATTGCTCACAAATCACATCAATAACTTATTTTTGACAAATAAAGCAAAGGCCTTTATTGGAGGTTGGGTAAATTTAAACTTCCACTCCTACGAAGCCTTCTTATATCTTGTAAGTAAAGATGGAAGCGCAATTCATAGCGCAGAAGAGATTAATAGAATATATACAAATATTGAAGAATAATGAGTGAATTAATTGAAAAATTGAAAGTCCAGATAATTGAACAACTAAACCTGGAGGATATGGAGCCAGAAGATATTGATGCTTCGGAACCATTATTTGGAGAAGGTCTCGGACTTGACTCTATTGACGCTTTGGAATTAATAGTATTGCTGGAAAAAGAATATGGAATAAAAATTCAAAACCCTAAGGACGGACAAAAG
>PKTD01000277.1 GCA_002869315.1 Marinilabiliales bacterium
CGATCCAAAGAAAAACAACTTTCTTGATTATAAAAATGTAGACCTTTTCAAACCGAATTTAAAGGAAATAAAAGAAGGTTTAAATCTGGATATTCATCTTGATAATTTGACAGAAATTGCAGAAGCAGTAGCAATACTTAAGCAAAAACTAGAAGCTAAAATTGTATTAAATACCTTATCAGAAAAAGGTGTATACGTTAGGTGGAGCGATGGCAATCTGGATTATAACTCTCATACAATAGCAGCACATTACAGAAATATTGCAGATGTTTCTGGCGCTGGCGATACTGTTATTAGTGTGGCATCGCTATGTATGGCTTGTAATACAGATATTACCGACATGGCGGCAATTTCTAATCTTGCAGGTGGTTTAGTCTGCGAAGAAGTAGGTGTTGTGCCGGTTGATAAAAGCAAGTTGCAAAGTGAAGTTATAAGTTTACTTACCAAATAATATGGAACAGGAAAACAAAGGTAAAAAGGTTAAAGTAGAAAAGATGTTTAACGACATCGCCCATAAATATGATTTTTTAAATCATTTTCTCTCTTTGGGGATTGACATTATATGGAGACGGAAAGTTAGAAAAACTCTTAGCCATTCTAAACCTAAAAAAATACTGGATGTAGCAACAGGAACAGCAGATCTGGCTATTGAATTATGCCGTTTAAATCCGGATGAAATTATAGGTGTGGATATTGCTGAAGAAATGTTGAATATTGGTAAAGAAAAAATTATAAAAAAGAAACTCGATAAAATAATAAAACTTGAAATTGGGGATTCCGAAAAACTTAGGTTCCAGGATAACACTTTTGATGCCGTAACTGTTTCCTTTGGAGTGAGAAACTATGAAGACCTACAAGCCGGATTAAAGGAAATGAATAGAGTTTTAAAACCCGGTGGAACATTAGCAGTGCTGGAGTTCTCCAAACCAAGCAAATTTCCCTTAAAACAATTGTATAACTTCTACTTTAAATACATACTGCCATTATTTGGAAAAGTAGTTTCCAGCCACGATTCAGCTTATACATATTTACCCGAATCTGTTCAGGCTTTTGCAGAAGGAGAAGAGTTTTTAATGGAATTAAAAAAAGCAAATTATAAACAAACAAAGCAGAACAGGCTAAGTTTTGGAATTGCAACCCTTTATACAGCAAAAGCATAAATGTTTTTAAAAAGAAATAATTTTATTTTTGCCGGCCGTAATAAGATTCAATAAAACACGTTAACTAAAAAAATAAGAAAATTGAAGAAATCATTAGTTTATAGAGTTTTAATTTTAAGTTTTACCATTCTAATAGGTTTTAGTGCTTATTCTCAGAAAAGGAAAGTTCTTAATCTACCTAGTTATGATCAGGCACCTTATCACTTTGGTTTTATTTTAGCGGCAAACAATATGCTGTTTACCATAAAACCTGTGGATAATTTACAAAACATTAAATGGAGCGGTGAACAAAGTCCAGATATATTTGCTGATTCACTATATGTATATAATGTTACTTCAGAGGGCACTCCCGGCTTTTCAATAGGTATACTAGGCAACCTTAGAATATCAAAACATTTCGATCTTAGGTTTGTTCCCACACTTTCCTTTGGTGAAAGATTAATAAACTATGGTATACTGTCATATAAAGATGGGGAGTCAACTTATATAGAGGTTCAAAAAAGTATTACTTCAACTCTGGTAGAGTTTCCATTATTCATAAAATACAGGTCTAACAGACTAAACAATTTTGCGGCATACGTTACTGGTGGAGCCAAGTATACCTTAGACCTGGCCTCACAAAAAAAGGCAGAGAAAAACCTTAATGATGTATCAGTAAAAATTCAAAAACATGATGTGCTTGCTGAAATAGGTGTTGGTGTTGATTTTTATACAAACTTTTTTAAGTTTGGTACTGAAATCAGAATGGGATATGGCCTATTCAATTTGATAAAAAAAGAGGGTAATTTATATACTGATTCAATCGATCATTTAAATTCTAAAATCTTCCTACTTTCGTTTACCTTTGAATAAAACATAATTATGACTGATTCAACACATAAGGATCTTTTTTCAAGAATCTATTCCAAATCAAAACTTAAACAGGAGGTTTATAAGAATACCTCAGAATCATTTGAGGTTCTCAATAATGTTTTACAAAACATTGAAAGCAATTATAATAAGTCGACGGAAAATTTGGAAAAGTCGTCTGACTTAAGTTTTGAATTAAAGCAGAACGGAAAATTTGAATTGGAAGTGAAGTTCGGTGGAGACATCCTCCTTTTTATGATGCATACTAATATTTTCGAATTTCCACGTAAACATTCAGTAATGCAAACATCTTACATAAAGGAAGATTCAAATCGTTCCTATTGTGGCGTAATATATATTTACAATTTCCTTGCTGATTCATTTAAATACAATAGAGTTAACGACTTAGGTTATCTAATTGGTAGAATTTTCATTAATAATGAAAAACATTATTTTGTGGAAGGAAAAAAGGAACTGGGTTTTATTTATAATAATTTTGGTAATAATGTAATTAACTCTAAAAGTATGGAGGAAATTGCTACTGCAGCAATTGATTACACTCTCAACTTCGACTTATTATGTCCTCCTTATGAAACTCAAAAGGAGATTAGCGTTAATCTGATAAAAAATACACTTGATACAATTTCCATAAAAACAGGAAAAAGAATAGGATTTAAATTTCAAGCTGACAATGATAACATCGAAAGTGGTAATTAATTCAAGCCACATGATTAATCAACTATAATTATATAGTATTCAATGAATTAGAGTAATTTTTATATGCATTATTAAGAGGTAGTATAGGATGTTGTATCAATAATAAAAATTCCTATTTTTGCCTTTCTATTAAAAAATAAAGTAAAGTGGGTAAAGACCAGATAGAAAAACCATTTTTTTCAGGTATATTATTACAAGTACTTCTAAAATACTATAAGCAATTAGGATATATTTCAATAATTGTAATAATTCTTGCATCCATATTCTCATCTGAATATTTTATTACTCCTCTGTATCAGTCGAAAGTAATACTCTACCCTACAGCAAGTAATTCAATTTCAAAAGTACTTTTAAGTGAAAACTTTGTAAATAATAAAGATATTCTAGAATTTGGAGAAGATGAGCAAACAGAACAAATGCTTCAAGTTCTAAATTCAAACAAAATACGCGACAGGATTATTAATAAATATAATTTGTTAGAACACTA
>PKTD01000164.1 GCA_002869315.1 Marinilabiliales bacterium
AATAATGCCTGCTGAACTCCTTCACCAGAAACATCACGTGTTATTGAAGGATTATCACTTTTACGTGCTATTTTATCTATTTCGTCGATAAATACAATTCCTCTTTCTGCAGCTTCCACATCATAATCTGCAGCTTGCAGTAGTTTGGTTAATATGGTTTCAACATCTTCACCAACATAACCGGCTTCTGTTATAACTGTAGCGTCAGCAATGGCAAACGGAACATTTAGCATTCTTGCTATTGTTCTGGCAATAAGCGTTTTACCAGTCCCTGTCTCACCTACTAAAACGATGTTTGATTTTTCGATTTCCACATCGTTTTCGTCAATTTCCTGAGTTATTCTCTTATAATGATTGTAAACTGCTACCGAAATAACTCTTTTAGCCTCTTCTTGGCCTATCACATATTGATCGAGGAATTCCTTAATCTCAACAGGCTTTTTTATTTCTGTGGAAAAATCATCGGCATCGAAAGAACCTCTTAGTTCTTCCTTCAGAATAAGGCTAGCTTGTTCAATACAATTATTACAAATCTGGGCATGTATTCCTGTTACCAATAATTCGGTTTCAGTCTTCTTCCTGCCGCAAAATGCGCAATATTCGTCTTCCTTTTTCTTTGCCATTGTTCTGTATTAGTCTAGATTATTGCTTGTGCCTAAGAAGAACTTCATCTATCATGCCGTATTTTTTGGCTTCTTCGGCTGTCATCCAGTAATCGCGGTCAGCATCTGCCCAAATTTTCTTATAAGTTTGTTTTGAATGCTGGGCGATAATATCGTAAAGTTCTTTCTTTAGTTTTTGTATTTCTCTAGCAGTTATCTCGATGTCAGATGCCTGACCCTGTGCGCCGCACATTGGTTGGTGTATTAATACTCTACCGTGTTTTAGGGCTGTACGCTTACGTTCAGTACCAGCACAAAGTAAAACTGCTCCCATTGATGCTGCCATACCTGTACAGATAGTTGCAATATCAGGAGTTATATACTGCATAGTATCATAAATACCTAAACCAGCATAAACTGATCCCCCAGGAGTATTTAAATATATCTGAATATCTCTTTTAGCATCTATTGATTCAAGGAATAATAATTGCGCCTGAATAATATTTGATACGTAATCATCAATTGGAACTCCAAGGAAAATAATTCTATCCATCATTAAACGAGAGAAAACATCCATTTGTGCAACGTTCATCTGACGTTCTTCAATGATAGTAGGGGATATATAGTTACCGTAAACAGAACTATATTTGTCAAGAGTTAAACTGCTAATTCCGTGCTCTTTAACTGCGTAGTTTCTGAATTCTTTACTGCTGTTCATGTCAAATTATTTAGTGTTAGAAACGATTTCTGAAAATTTCTTCGAATCTACTTCTTTTTCTTTAAACTTGATATTCTCTTTAAATAAAGTGATGTATTTTTCATCAAGAATATCATTATAAATACGTTGACTTTCCTCTTTATTGGCAAGTACTGAATCGATTATTCCTTCAACCTGATCGCCCATGGCTCCCATATTTCCCATTTGTGTAAAATATGTTCTAACCTTATCTCTAACCTCTTCATCAGCAACTTTAACTTTCTCACCATGAGTTGCCATAATCTTCGATTCGATTATCTGCCACTTCATAGTTTTTGCATAGTTATCGTACTGTGTATCAATTTGTTCCTGAGTTATCTTATTCTGGTTACTTTCCAGTAACCACCTTTTCATAAATTCATCCGGAAGATTAATATCAGCAAGTTCAATTAATTTATTGATAGTATCGGCTAAAAATTGACGGTCAGTATCACGACTATAATGCTTACTTAATTCTTCTTTCATTCTGGCATTGAATTCCTCTTCAGTTTTTATTTCGTCATTTGTATAGACTTTTTTGAAAAGATCTTCATTAATTTCAGCTTCCTTAACAAGAATTATTTTATTAATGGTGAATTCATAATCACTATTAATTCCTTCATTTTCTTCATGACCCAAACCAAGAAGATGTTGTACTTTATGTTCGTCTTTAAAGGCTTTCATAGGATTGAAAACAACTTTATCGTCAATTTTCTTACCTTTGAATTTGGCGATAATAGTTTTCAGTTTTATATCCGAAATATTAAAGAATGAAGCATTTACTATACCACCTTCCAGAGGGTTTCCTTCTTCGTCGAGTTGAACAAAGTTACCTTGTAATGAGTTAGTTTCGTCTGCTGTTTCAGGATATTCTTCCTCACCAAATCTAACTTTAACGTCATTTATGGCATTTTCCAACATATCCTTTTCAATCTTGATATTATAATAAGGAACTGAAATTTTATCGTTTAATTCAATATCAACCTCAGGTGAAATTGCAATGTCGAAGTAAAAGTCAAAATCACTTTGTTTATCAAAATCTATTTGCTTACTCTTATCCTCATTTGGAAGAGGATAACCAAGTACATTGATTTTGTTCTCTACTATATAGTTATTCAATCCTTCAGATACAAGTTTGTTAACTTCCTCAACAAGTACGGTATTACCATACATTTTTTTCACCATGCCCATGGGAACTTTTCCCTGACGAAAACCAGGCATATTAACTTTTCTTCTGTAATCTTTTAATTGATTGTCAACTTTTTCCTTATAATCTTCTTCCTTAAGGGTAAGTTTAAGAATTGCTGTTAAATCGCCTGTTGACTCTTGAGTTACGTTCATGTTAGAAATTTTATTTTATGAATTACACCATTTTAAAGCCTTTTGAGAAGGGAATGCACTTGCATTAATGGTACTAAATTACTCATGCTTAATTTTTGCATAAATTTAAAAAATAAATGGCAAACATGGTTTGCCATCCGTTTTAAATATTTTGTGGAAACAGACTTATGGTCTATTCCTCTTTGCTATGTGCGGATGAAGGGACTCGAACCCCCACGCCTCTCGGCACTAGATCCTAAGTCTAGCGCGGCTACCAATTACGCCACATCCGCGTGATTATCATTCCTTAAAATGAGGCTGCAAATATACTATTTATTATATTATGGCAATAAATTTTTTTAATTTTTTTAGAGAAATTGTAAAGCACAATTAAAGTACTGTATAATAGACCAATATACTTGATAATAGTAAATGTTTTATATGAAAATATACTTTAAAAAGGCCTGGTATTAAGATTGAACTAACTTAATCCATAAATCGGGGAGAATTCAGGCTTTTCGACTTTCGTAAAAATCTTCCCCTTAGAATTATTTCATGGCTTCCTGAATGATAGCTTCTGAATTTTCCGGCTCCTAAATCATAAGCATATTGAAGTTCAAATACATCGCTTAATCTTATACCGGCCCTTAGAATTAATGATGTTGATACCCTATATGCCATACCTACATTAAACATATTTTTAAATTGGATATCAGTTGAAAATTCATATACATCAAGAGTTGCATTTCTATGATATGCAATTCCCGGAATTATCCTTAAATCAGTAACTGCCTCAATATTATATTTGGCATAGAAATGGTTTTGAATCGGAATTTTAAATATTGTTGCATTCTTATTATTTACTGTTATATGATTACTTGAGATCCCAACTTTTAAATTCTTATAAAAGTATTCAAAACCAAAATCAAAATCAGCATATATTTGTCTTTCATCGGAAAGAGGTATTGACTCTTCATCTTCTTCAAAATGTAGTTTTGAAAAATCAAGTTTTCTGAAATATAATCCAGCTGCCAAACCAAAATTAATTTGATGTCCTCCTGAGATATAAAGTTTATAAGAATACCCCAATTTTACATTTTGAGTAATTTCCGATCCAATACTTTGATTATTAATGTTTAAAGAAACACCCATATTCGATTTGTCGAAGAAAGTTGATGCGTAAAGCCATTGCATATTAGGTGCATCCTCCCATCCAATCCATTGTTGATGTACTCCAAAATATGCATTCAATGAATTATTATTTTCGATGGAAGCCGGATTAAAAGCCATTTCATTAATATTTGAATTATTGAATAATAAATCCGATTGAGCATTTACAATACTTATTTGTAAAAGTGCTATCCAAAAAACGATATGTAGTTTAAACTTTTTCAAATTATTATTCCATGTTTATAGCCTTTGTAACCGCAATTTTATTTCCATCATTGTATGCTATTATAAAACAATCGGTATATCCAATTTTCTTTAATTCTGATTTGAGAGTTTGTGCTTCGCTAAAACTTTTAACTTCTCCGACTTCATATTTATACAATTGAGATGATTTTGTTTCGAAGACTTTTACATTCGATATCTTATTATAAACATCAGAAAATGATGTATTTATATCTTTTGAAGTTGAACTGCTGTTAATTTGAACCCTGTACCTGAGTCCTTTTTTATTTTCAGTAGTATCATCTTTATTTGTATGAATTACCTCATCAATCTTCTGACTACTGTTACCCAGGATTTTCACTACTTTAAAAGTAGTTCTTCGATTTGCCTGATGTTGTTCCTCTGTAATTGCGTTTTGAATTAATAAATTACGCTCGCCATAACCTTTGGCAATAAGTCGTTCTCTGTTTATTCCTTTACTTACAAGGTAATCTACTACCGACTGTGCTCTGGATGCTGAAAGTTTTAAGTTATAGGAATCACTTCCAATCTCATCGGTATGTGCACTTATCTGCACAACAACAGTTGGTGTTTCCCTTAGCATGGAGGCCAGTTTATTTAATTCAATTTTAGATGTTTCCCTTAGTTTTGATTTATTAAAATCGTAATATATATTGCTAAGTACAATTTCACTTTTAGTTTGAATTTTCATTAATTCAAAATCCATATCATATCCATTTCCTTTGAAGAAAACTTTGGCTTCATTTATTTTGGGTAAGTTGCAAACCCTTGATTCTGAAAAGTATCCATCTTTGGAAGTCCTTATGGTATATATAGTATTTGGTTTTAATCCTTCAAATTTATAATTACCTAAATCGTCAGAATAAGTCCAGTTTGAATAATCATTTTCATTGTAAATTTCAACTTTAACATTCTGCATTGGTTTAGCGCTTTCTCTATTACTAATCAGGCCTTTTATAGCACATGGATAGGCTTTTTTTGATAAATAAAAATCCATATGAACCTGGGGTAGAGGAGCAGATAAAATTGACTTTTCTTTAGTGTTAACAGTTTTATAATCAGTATAATAATCGTTTTTGGATGCATTTAAGCGGAAATTATCGAATGCATTCAGATAAATAATATATTCACCATTTATATCAGTTTTTATACTATCTGAATTTCCCTCTAAATCGGTATAAATTATTGTGGCTTCAGCTATAGGCATTTTATCCATTTCGTGCATTACCTTCCCTTCCAAAAGAACTTTTATTGGAAATCCTTTGAAACTATATATATCATCAGATGTTTCCATATTCCTGTCGGAGCAAAACCAACCATTTTTCCCGCTTTTGTCAAGTACCAGAGCAAAGTCGTCGGCAGCGCTGTTTATTGGATAACCCAGGTTTGTAACTTTCTTATAATCCAAACCTTCCCGAAGACTAAAAAAGATATCATATCTTCCTAAAGTATTGTGCCTGTCGGATGCAAAGAATAGCAAACTATCGCCATAGGCTGAGGGAAATGCCTCATTGCCATCTGTATTTATTCCATCACCAAGATTTACAGGGACCCCCCAACTACCATCATTTTTTCTGTTTACTTTCCAAATGTCTTTTCCTCCGTATCCGGTACTGATATTCGAACTAAAGTATAGAGTTTTACCCTCTCCGTCAATAAAAGGATGACCATAATCATATTTTGAAACCTGAAATGGTGCTTTGATAGCCTTGGTCCACTTTTTATTGAACTTATTATAAGTACTCAGATAAATTAAACACAAGTTTGTATTTTCATTGCATCTTGTCCAGTACGCTGTTTGATTAATGCTATCAAAAGTGAATGAACCCTCATTTTCATTAGTGTTGAATTTAGAGGACATTTTTTTCAAATCTTCCCATTTACCCTCATCTTTTTTATAATAAGTGAAATACAGGTTTGAAAATCCTTGTCCTGTTCGTCCATCAGTTCTGGAAGTTATATTTTCAACACGCGCAGAGGAAACAACCATTTTGTCGCCATAAAATGAAATTCCATAATCACTATATTCAGAGTTTATATCATCTACAGACTTTACAATATCAGTATTGGAAGATTGTTGTTTGATAAGAATTTCAATTCCTTTAATTTTTTGATTTATGAGTGCAGAATCTTCTAAATTCGGATTAATGGTTTTCAATAATGAAAGTGCTTCCTGGTATTTGCCCTCAATTGATAATGCCTCGCTATAATACAGATTTAGTTTAGATTTATCAGAAGTATATCCTAGGGCATCTTCGAACCATTCCAAAGATGATTTATAGTCATTCATATTGAAGTAGGAAAGTGCTATTTGATAAGCAATTTTCTTTTGTTCATTAAAGTCATCAGATTTTCTAATGGCCTTTTTATATTGTTTTATTGCCTGTGTGTAATCTCTTTTCGAAAAATAATCATCGGCCGATATCATTGCTTTATTTTGCCCCAGGGAGATGGCTATGAGAGCAAATAATAATATGAATATCAGATAAATTTTCTTCATTTTAATTTATTACTACAGTTACACTGCCTTTTTTCGTTTTTATAACATTTCCGGCAGAATCATTAATAAATAGGACATAATAGAAAGTGCCTGGAGTAACCAGTTTACCTTTATAGTAACCATCCCATCCATCTGTTCCACTATAAATTTCTTGTCCCCACCTGCTGAAAATCCTAATATCAAAACCTTCTAAAAACAAATCATTTTTGCCATCACCATCAGGGGTAAAGGCATTAGGTATATCAGTATTTTCCATTAAAATAAATGCGATATCCGTACAATTGAAGGTATTTGATACCACCACAGAAATTGTATCGTTGATAAATGATATATCTCCGTAATTCAGGATATTTGATGAACCAGATTGTATAAGTTCGCCGCTTAAGTAGAAGTCGTAATTTTCATAATCTGAAGGATTGCATACTATTGAATTGGATAACACATCATTTTCCAGATAAATATCAGGCCTGTCATTAACTCTCACTAAAATACTGTCGGTTGATACACAACTGGTATTGTTTGAGGCTATTACTGTATATGTTGTATTTATTTCAGGAGAAACTTCTATTTGTGAATTTTCAATTGGAGGTATTGTATTCCATATATATGAAAGTCCTCCGCTGGCAGAAATGATAGTTGAATCGCCGATGCAAATTTGGTCATTTCCATAAATACTTAATTGCGGGCTTTGGTTAACTAATAGAGGAATAACTCCATTCATTAATGCAGTGCATCCCTCAGTACTTAAGGCTCTAACACTATACATCCCATTTTCATTAATGTTGGTAAAACTCAAGGGCAATCCATTTCCCTCAATTATATTGCCCGTTGTTTGACTATCTTTAAATAATTCGTAATAAACATTTTGTTGAGAAGATTCCAGTAAGAGTCCTAAACTAGGGTCATTATCACAATATGTCCCTCCACCAAATAACTGAAATTTAACTGGGTTATAATTTTTAACCACTTGTACATCGTTATTCATTTCTGAAACACAACCCTCCTGATTTTTTGCTATTACAGAATAGTATCCATCAGAAATAATATTCATAAAGTTTAACTGATTTCCTGTTCCTTGCAAAACAGTGCTTGTGGGCAGTGAATTATGGTATAAGGAATAATTAACAGCTGATTCTGAATCTTCAAGGTATACATTAACACCTTGTTCGTTTGAACAATAACTTCCTCCTCCTGACAGATTATATGTTTGTGGTTGAGAAAGAACTTTGATTTCTATCGAATCTTTTTCAAAGTTGAGCCCATCACTAACTTCAACAATATACCATGTGTTTTCAGTTGGACTAACAATAATTTCATTTTCCGAGGAATTAAAACCGGCAGGATTTGATGTCCAAGTGTATGAATAATAACCGCTTCCACCACTTGGGAGTGCTAGTAAGGATTTTTCTTCTCCTGGACATATATTTTCATTTTGTGTTATAAACTCAACAGTTACAGGAAAATCTCCACTTACGAAAACAATAGCATTGCTACGCTCACTTTCACAACTACTTATCTGATCGGTGACAACTAAATCAAATAGAGTACTTTGTAATAATTCAATAGTTGTAGGTGACGGATCATCTGGATTTATAAGTTTATTTTCTGGTGACCAGTTGTAGATATAATTTCCTGAACCTCCTGCAGCACTACCAGAAAGACTGGTATATTCTGAGAAATTAATCACCTTGTTCAAACCAGCATTTGCAATTATTTGCTCATTTTTTATTATAGTTGCAAAGCCCAACATATCCGACTTGCAATTTGCTTCCAGCGTATATGCTTTTGCTGTATAAGTTCCATTGATATTATATTCTCCAAAATCAATCGAATTGCCATCACCAATTATTTCTTTAACCAGATTATTCTCATTTCTGAATAATTGATATACTACTTCTTCTTGTGAACTGTTTAGTTCAATATTAATACCCTGTGCACCTTCGCAAAGTTCACCACCACCCTGTAATTCGAATATCTGAGGTGTTTGAAGAACAGCAATTTTAATGGAATCACTAATGGTTTGATTGTTAGAACTAACAGTTACTATATACCATGTGTCTGAATCAACTATAGCGGAAGGATTTGCAATTTCAGACCAAAAGCCAGTGGGGGAGGATCTCCATTGGAACTCATAATCGCCATCACCACCAGAGGGTAATGCCTGAAGAGATATACTGTTTCCTTTACAAACTTCATTAGAACTAGAGTTAATATCTACTGACAAAATATCGCCATTAATGTAAACAATAGCACTGTCAGGTTTAGAAACACAGCCTGTTTGTGCATCAATAATATTTAAAAGGAATGTTTCTGAAGAATTAAGGGGGAGAGTTTCTGTGCTTACCATATTTGCTTCTTCAACTAAATATTCGGGCGACCAATTGTATAAATATTCACCTGACCCATTTGTTGCCTCTCCGTATAATTGTGTTTTCTCTCCATTATTTATTGTTTTGTCGGATCCAGCATCAGCGATTGGATTTTCTTTTATAATTAATTGCGGACTTCCATCCATTTGTAAAGAGCAACCGGAGTTTATGTTTGTTGCAGTAACAGTGTAAATACCTTCTGTATTTTGACTTCCAAAACTAATAGTAAATCCAGTGCCTGTAATTATTTCATCTGTATAGTTACCATTTACATAAAGTGCATAATCAATACCGGTCTCAGAACCTATTAAGGAAATATCCACTCCATCTTCTCCCTGGCATATAGTTCCTCCTCCCTCAACAATATAATTGGAAGGTAAAGGGTTTTCAATTACACTAACGGTTGATGTCATTTCCACTGAGCAGCCAGTGAACTGATTATATGCAAATACATTATACTCGCCTGCTTCTGTGATATTTCCGAAAGTTATTGCATCGCCCGTTCCCTCAATTAGGTTTCCGGTTTCTATCCCATTTTTAACAAGATTGTATAAAATTCCTATTTCAGAGTCTTCCAAACTAATATCTACTCCATTTCCTCCAAAACAATATTCACCTCCACCCTGAAGATTAAAAATAATGGGTGTTTGATTTACTTGTAGTTCGGCATAAGCACTTGTATCAGGGCAACTTATGTTTTTTATAATGCAACGATATCGAAATCCGTTCATTCCAGTTGTTGTGAAAATGCTAAGGTCTGCAGTATTTGTTCCATTATAAAACGAGTTTTCGCTTAAATTTACCCATCCCACTCCTGTATACTCTTGCCATTGATAATCAGTCCCATTGATAGACTCCACCGAAAATAGCGCAATATCATTTTTGCATACAGTTTCATCTGAAGGATCAAGTGTAATTATAGGTGCTTCATAAATTTGCAGCAGTGCAGAATTAGAGGTATCTCTATCGTTATTGAGGTCGCTAACAATACAGCGATAAGAATAATTGTTAAGGCCTAAGTTAGCATCGTTGATAATAAGGTTTGGGGTATATTGACCTTCAGCATAGGTAAAATCATCTGTAAGATTGTACCATCCAATACCATCATTTTCCTGCCATTGGTATGCTGATGTATTTATAGCTACTATTGAAAAATTTGCTGAAGAACCTACACAGATTGAAGTATCGCTGGGATGGGTAACAACTCCAGGCTGGGCTGATAGCATTCCAAAAAATAACAAAAGAGGGATGAAAGAAATTACTCTCTTAGTCTGCCTCCTTAAAAATATTACATACCAATTTAACCTCATTTAATAATGCAGTTTCAAATTAAATATTGCTGTTTTGGTTTGCGGTTTAATCGTTGGTAAAACTAGTTACATACCTATTAATAAGAACTAAATAATCAAAAAGTAATAAACATGTATTTGTTAACAAGGCAGATGCCTTTTACCTAAAGGATTTAATTTTGGGCAAATGTTTGGCCAATATATTTATTTGTTTTTAAGAAAGTTTGCAGTCTTTTCAAAGTAATCCCATAAGAACTCTTTATCAGTAGAACTGATTTCCGTTTTGTCCAATGCTATTCTCATATTATTTAACCAACTGTTTTTGGCCTTTTCATCTATTGGAAATTGCATATGACGCTGCCTTAATTTAGGATGTCCGCGTTTTTCATTATAATGTTGGGGCCCTCCTAAATACTGTACCATAAATAGATAAAGTCGCTCCTCCGCTGCAATAAGTTCTTCCTTATACATAGGTCTCAAAATATCATCATTTCTAAGTTCCTGGTAGAAATGGTGGATTAACTCTTTTATATTTTTTTCACCTATTCTCTCGTATGGGCTAACTACAATCTGCATTTTACAAAATTTTTATTTCTGCAAAATTATTAAAATAGCCTATGTAAGGGTATGCATTTATGTTAAAGAAATTATAATTATAGGGATTACTTAGGATTTTAATTTTAACAATTTAAATTCATTATTAATTAATTTATAGTGATAATATTAACAACGATTTACTATTTTTACATTTTTACATTTAAAACTTTGACAGATGTTAAATCTTGAGACAACCTACATGGGTATTAAGTTGAAAAACCCTTTAATTGTTGGTAGTTCCGGGCTAACAAACTCGGTAGAGAATATAATTCAGATAGAAAAAAACGGAGCCGCTGCCGTTGTGTTAAAGTCGCTTTTTGAAGAGCAGATTAGCCATTCGGCAAGTTCTACTTTAATGAATAATGAATACGGGAATTATTATCCCGAAGCTGAAGATTACATTAAACATTATACACGGAAAGCAGATGTTGAAAGATATTTGGAATTGATTAAAGACGCAAAAAGCAAAGTTGACATTCCGATAATAGCTTCAGTTAACTGTGTTTCAAATACAGAGTGGGTAGAATTTGCTAAAAAGATTGAAGAAGCAGGTGCTGACGGTCTTGAACTAAATGTTTTTGTACTGCCATCAGACATAAAAAAATCTGCAAAAGAAAACGAAATCATTTATTTTGATATAGTTAATACCATTAAAAAGGTTGTTAAAATACCTGTGGCACTTAAGATAAGTTATTATTTTTCTGCTCTGGCTAAAACCATTAATGAGTTGTCCTTCACAAACATAGATGCATTGGTTTTATTTAATAGATTTTATTCACCTGATTTTGATATTGAAAGTCTCGAAGTTAAACCATCATATATATTTAGTAATCCTTCAGATTTATCTCTTTCCTTAAGATGGGTTGCCATGTTATCAGACAATGTAAATTGTGATATTGCTGCTTCTACGGGAGTTCACGATGGTAGAGCAATGATAAAACAACTTCTGGCTGGTGCCAAGGCTGTACAAATTGCCTCAGTACTTTATAAAAAAGGTTTTAAAGAAATAGGAAGTATGCTGGAAACTCTTGAAGACTGGATGGATAGGAAAAATTTCACCAAGATAGATGACTTTATTGGTCGTTTAAGCGTAAAGAGTGGAGAAAATCCTGCTGCATACGAACGAGTTCAATTTATGAAACATTTCTCCGGAATAGAATAAATAATATTTTTAATTTAGCCTATGATATTTATGAAGATGGCTAAATCGGAGACTAAATTCCTTTTATTATTCTTTTTTTCAGTTGTAATTCTGCCTGTGAATGTAACAGGACAGTTGATGAATCATTATTGGGCACAAAGTTATAACTCAATATCAACTTTATTATCAGGTGCAGTTGTTGGTGAAGGTTCAGGAAATGCTGCAATTTATTATAATCCTTCGGCAATCGTAGATTTAGAAGATGGAAATAATATTAGTGTGGCGGCTAGTATTTTTACTTTCAATACTTATGGTTTGAAAAATGTGATGGGTCCGGGTGACCATATCACCTCATCCAATTTGTTAGTACAGCCTCAGTTTTTGTCATATGGAGTAAAGTCTCCTTTTAAAAAATGGAGTTTTGAACTTGCCGTTTTTAACAGATTGAGAGAAGACATGAATCTGTATTATGCCGGTTCTGAAGAATTCGAAATACCAGAGCTTACACATATTCCCAACAGGTTAAACAGAGTTTTTAGTTATCGTAATTATTATACCGACAGTTGGATAGGATTGGGTGGGGGATATAGTTATTCAGAAAGATTAAGTTTTGGTACAAGCCTTAATATCTCAATTTCGTCTTTAAAGTACAATTATGATTTATCCGCAACTGTTTATCCGCTATTGTCTGATACTGCATTACTGGATGAAAGTACTGCCCTACTTGCAAGGAATGAAGTTAGCGAATCGATTGATTTTACAAATATCAGGTTAATAGCAAAATTTGGGGCTACCTATAGATTTGATAATGCAAACATTGGTATGTGTATAAGCCTGCCTGCAATTAAACTTTTCAGTGTTGGCAAAAAGGCCAGTAAAGGAGTTAATGAAGTTTATAGTCCGGAATTAGATCCTGATAATGATCGCCTTAATTACTATATATTCGATCATCAAAATGGTAAGCAACTTAAAACAAATTTCAGATTACCTTTTTCCATTGCTCTGGGCTTTGCATATAGTTTTACAAATACGAAGAAGATTTATTTTACTTCAGAGTACTTTGCAAGTACAGGATCTTATAAGTTAGTAGATGCACAGATGAATTCAAATATTACAACTGATAATATTTACAATCAATTGGAGAATAAAAACTGGTTAACTTATGAGTTTAAAGCGCGTCCTGTATTTAATTTAGCCTTGGGTTATCAATGGGAGGTTAAGGAGAACGTATTACTTTTAATGGGAATAAGAACAGACTTTAATAGCATACGACAGTCTGATATAAATTCCGACTATCTGAAAACGGGCTTATATTCAACAACTTCACATAACTATCATGCCACCACAGGAGTAAAGTTTAATTTAAAAAAGCACTTATTAATTGCAGGTACACAACTTACCTTTGGAAGGCAAAAAGATTTGTTACAAGTGTCCAATTATGGTTCGGTAGATAATTTCTTTGATAATAAAGAAGTTATGCCTCTAATGGGAATTAGGGAAAGAAATGTTAGAGTTAATCAATTCTCTATTAGTTTATTTTTGGGAGCAACTTTGAATTTTGAATCAAAGTCGAGCAGAAAATCATCAACTATCAACTAATTTTTTTAATAGTATTTATAAGCCATTATCGATATTTATTACTTTTGGCAAAAAATTATATACTTTTATAATCTATAAATGAAATTTATGAAAAAGAACCTATTTAAATATTTATTATTAACTGTGATAACTATGGGAATTTTGATTTTCCAGGGATGTTATCCTGAAAATGACCTTACTTATGAGCAGACAGATGTTGTTTTAACCACTTATAATGATTCTGTAGACTTTTCAAGTTTAAATACTTATTATCTTTCAGATACAGTTTATATTCTTGATGAAGATGATGAACAGGTTCCATTGGAAAACCAGGACATAATTGTTGATAATATAGTGTCAAATATGACTTCTGCAGGTTATACCAGGATTACAACCGAAGAGCAGGGTAAGCCTGATGTAGTTATATTGGTTGGTGCTTTTACATCAACTACAACAAACGTTGGATGGTGGTATCCTTATTATCCTGGCTGGGGCTGGGGAGGCTATCCTGGCTGGGGCTGGGGAGGCTGGGGAGGATATTATCCTGGTGGATATTATCCTGGCTACCCTTATGTTTCCAGTTATACTACTGGTACTGTTGTATGGGACATGGCAAATCCTGATGATTATGATATTATAAAAGGTGATACAGTGGCACGCGTTTACTGGAATTGCGGAATACAAGGTGTTCTCAGTGGAGGAAGTTCTGACTCACGTATTATAAAAGGTATAAATCAGGCCTTTGCACAATCACCTCAAATCAAGATAAATAAATAGTAATAATAGAAGACAAAATTAGATATGAAAAAAAATAATATAATATTAAGTTCAGTTTTTGTTGTTCTGTTTAGCCTTACATCTTTCTCTCAGGGAGGTGGAGTTTGGAATTTCGACTGGAATATTGGTTTCGGATTGGGAGAAACCGGAGAGTTTATCTCAAACCCATCAGGTAGAGGGTTCTCAATTGATGGAAGAGGCTTTGTTACTGATAATATTACTGTAGGTGGTATTGTTGGATGGAATACTTTTTATCAGAATGAAGGCTTTGTTACAGAAGACTATGAGTCAGGAGTAACAGTTAATGGTTATAAACGAAAGTATATTAACGTTTTACCAATCATGGTGAATACGCATTATTATTTAGCTCAAACTACTGTTATGCCATATATAGGATTTGGGGTAGGTGCTACCTATGCTGAAAGACGTGATTATATGGGCATTTATTATGTTGAGGAAAGCGCTTGGCATTTTTCTGTGGCACCTGAATTGGGTATAGTTTATCCTTTTGGAAGCAGTAATACAGGTATTAATGCTAATGTGAAGTATAATTATGCTGCAAAAACAAAAGATACAAAAGCAGTTTCATTTCTGTCAGTTAATATTGGTATATCATATGTATTCTAATATTTAACTTCTGTTAGTTGATCTGATGATCAAAAAAAAATTAATCAAACCGGAGGATCATTTGTATCTTCCGGTTTTTTATTTATTTTTACTCTAAATAATCAACACTGGTTTTACAAAAAATGAATTTATTGAATTAAATATAAAACTTATGAAACGATCTTTACTTTCACTATTTATAATTGTAGCATTTTTAATGTCAGCCCTTGCCCAAAATCGGTATGAAAATGGAGGCTTTGAAGTTTGGGAGGATATTAATGTTGGTGAAAATCTTCAGGAGCCAGTAGACTGGAGTTCAGTAAAAACCTCTGATAATGAAAGTTTAAATGGCGTTGCGCCTGTAATATGGGAAAAGTCGGAAGATGCACATTCAGGAAATTATTCTTTATATCTATATAATGTTGAAACCCTTGGATTAGTGGCTACAGGGGCAATTACAAATGGACGTGCCCATACCGAATTACTTCTGGATAATACATTTATGTATACTGACCCTGATGACAGTAGGTGGTATTCAGTTATGAACTGGCGACCTGATAGCGTTGTAGGATGGTATAAATGTAATCCGGTTGGCGGAGATTTCGGAACTGTAAAAGTTGCTCTGCATAAAGGTGTAATTCATATACCCGGAGATGAAGATAGTTTTATAGGTTTAGCTTATAAAGAATTGTCGAGTGTAGAAGTATCATCATGGACAAGGTTTTCAATTCCAATCGAATATTTCTCAGATGAAACGCCTGATTACCAATTAACAATTCTTACTTCAGGAAATGGAACAACCTCTATAAATGGAAGTGAAATATGGTTCGACGATTTGGAGTTTATTTATAATAATAACTCCATAGATAATAAGTTAGCAGAAAATATGAGTGTTTATAGCTATGATGGAAAAATAAATATTAGCATCACAGATAATCATAATGAAAATTATAAATTAGTTGTCAGCGATATTATGGGAAGGCAATTGTTTACGAAAAATGATTATCACGGGGAAAAACTAATTATTGATAGCGATTTACAAAGTGGAATTTATTTTATTACTGCTAACAAAGGGGCAGTGGCTTATACTAAGAAAGTTTTTATCAAATAATAAAATCAGCCATTTTGGATAAGAGATACTTTTCGAAAGCATTATTACCTATTTTCTTTATTGTTTTTTTTATTAGTTGTTTGAATGCCCAAAATGGAGTCTTCAATGGTAGGATTACTGATAAAAAAAATGGGGAATCTTTAGTAGGAGCAAACATTTACCTTAAAAGCGATATGTCCGTTGGAACTGTTTCCGATTTCAATGGTTATTTCAAACTATCAGTGGAAGAAGGACTGCATGTATTTGTGATTTCCTTTACCGGAATGAAACAAATTGAAGCAGAAGTAAATATCACCGACGGTGGCGAGTTGTATAATGTTTATCAAATGGAACATTTTAGCGCTCAATTTCAGGAAGTTGTTGTAAGAGCAGGTAAGTTTGATAAAAGTTTGGAAGAACAAACTGTATCAATAGAAGTTATGAAACCACGAATAATAGATGCTCGTAATACAACATCCGTTGAAACTATCCTGAATCTCACACCCGGACTTACCATCCTTGATGAAGAACCACAAATAAGAGGCGGTAGTGGATTTACTTTTGGTGTTGGGAGTAAGGTGGCTGTTTTTGTTGATGATATGCCAATTACCTCTGCTGATGCAGGAAAACCCGATTGGTCTTTAATTCCGGTTGAAAATATTAAACAAATAGAAGTTGTAAAAGGTGCTTCATCAGTGCTTTCAGGTTCGGCAGCCCTGAGTGGGGCAATTTACATTAGAACGGTTTATCCGGGAATAAAACCAACAACCAAAGTAAAGGTTTATGGTGGCTTTTATGATAAACCTTCTTCACCGGCCGAGAAGTGGTGGAGCGGAATAAACTATTTGGGTGGAGTAAGTTTTCTTCATACCACCAGAATACATGATGGAAATACTGATTTAGTGGTAGGAGGAGTTGTTATGACCGACCGTTCCTATTTGGGTGCACCAAAACCAGGCCCTTATGTTACTGATACCACTGACATTAGCGATGCCGACATAGTAAACAAAAAAGCAAGAGTTAATTTTAATCTGAGAAGAAGATCTAAAAAATATAAAGGACTGGATTTTGGAATTAATGGTAACCTGATGTATGCCAAAACAAGTAATGCTTTAGCATGGCTTGATGATACAGCGGGTTTTTACCGAGGATATCCTGGAGCGGTTATGCTGTCAAATAAAACCACATTTTACCTGGATCCCTACCTTAATTTTTATTCTGGTTTAGGAATTAAACATCAGTTTAAAAATCGTATTTACTCATCTAATAATGAGGCTAATAATGATCAGTCTAATAGGGTTTTTATGTTGTTTAATCAGTATCAATTCTCCAAAAACTTTTCAAATTTAGGTGATCTTAACTTTATCGCAGGTGTGGCTAGTAATTATACTCATTCTCATGCAAATATGTATGATGCCTCAGGGTCACCAGACAATAGTATTTGGAATGCATCATTATTTATGCAGATTGAAAAGAATTTTGGTAAAGCACTAAATATTTCTGCTGGAGCAAGACTGGAACACTTTCGGTTGAACGATAGTATTAGAGATACCAAACCAATTTTACGTTTAGGAGCAAGTTTAAAATTAGGTCAGGAAACATATTTCAGAACTTCAATAGGCCAAGGCTACCGTTTTCCAAGCATCACAGAGCGTTATATAAGGACTTCGGTTGGGAGTTTTGGGGTGTTCAATAATCCAGACCTGGTTCCCGAAACAAGCTGGAATGCAGAAGTAGGTATTAAGCAAGGCTTTAAACTAAATAAGTTTTATGGTTATCTGGATGTAGCAGTTTTTTATCAGGAATATCAAAATACTGTGGAATATTTATTTGGTTTCTGGGATTCCACTTATACCTTTGCTATTGCGGGATTCAAATTTGTAAATACCGGAAAATCAAGGATTACAGGAATAGATATCTCGCTGAACTCTCAAGCCAAAATAAGTGATAATTTTAATATTTATACAATATTTGGCTATACCTATGTAATGCCAGTTACTCTGGAACCAGAATTAGTTTTTACAAATGATTATAATCCTGGTGGCAGTACTGAATTTAGTTATGAAACCACAAGTGTTGATCCTTCAAGAAATATTTTGAAATACCGCTTTTTGCATACAATAAAACTGGATTTGGAGTTTGAGTTTAAACGGCTGTCAGCCGGCTTAAGCATGAAGTACTTTAGTAGAATCGAAAATCTTGATCAGGCTATTTTCGACTTTGAAGATGCTACATTGGCTTCAGGAGGAAGTATGCAAGCGATACTGTACAGAAATTATTTCGAAAACAATAATAATGGTAATGCTATTTTTGATGTACGCATTAGTTATAAAATTGGTCAATATCACCGTATTGCAATAATATCCGAAAATATTTTCAATAAAATGTATTCATTACGACCTCTAAAAGCAGAGCCTATGAGAAGTTTTACCTTGCAGTACACCTTAAACATATAATTATGAAGAGAATAATATTTTTATCTTTAGCAGTTATATTTAGCCTAATATCATATTCTCAGAATGATACTATTCTACCCGAAAAGTATAATCGAAATGTCATTAAATGGAACCTAACACCAATGATTTGGTCTTCAAAAAATATTAATCTTTCATACGAAAGAGTATTGAAACCCAATGGAAGTTTTTCCATTAACGCTGGATATTTTGTATTACCTTCAACTGGGATATACGATAGTTTAAAAATAGGTGTGGCTCGAAATAATTGGGGATTTTCTGTTTCTGGAGATTATAGGTTTTATTTTAAAAAACGCAACACAAACTTTGCCCCTGATGGCTTATACTGGGGGCCATATTCGTCATTTCATTATACTGCGTTCGAAAATAATATTGAAGTAAGTAAATCTGATGGCTCACTAGGAAATCTTAACCTTAGAGCTAATTTATCGATATTTAGCGCTGGTGTACAATTAGGATATCAGTTCGTTATTAAGGAAAAGTTTACTATAGACCTTATTTTTATGGGTCCATCAATCTCAGTATATTCGGGAAAAATTGGATTGAGAGGTGACCTTAATATAGATGAAAATAATGAGTATTACCAGGCAATAAGAGATCTTCTTATAGGAAAATTTCCTTTTTTAGACGAACTTGTTGATAAAAGAAGTTTTTCTAAATCTGGGGTTAGCACTAGTATGGGCTATGGGTTAAGATATATGATTCAGTTGGGGTATAGATTCTAGTTCCTGAATTTATCCAAATTTTACAATAAAACTAGTGTTGATTATAATAAACACTAATGTATCATCAATTTGCACACTTTTTGTGAGGATATTATAAACTGCACAAAATACTTTGGTTTTGTCAAGCAAATTCCAATATCTTTGCGGCCACTAAAAAAAGTTCTTTGAAAATGGGGCTGACCGGTTTTGACAGCATTCGAAAGGGTTAGTAAGCATGTCGGGTCTTGTGATTAAGCCCGTAAAATCGTGTCACATATTTTTTATTTGGCGAAAATAATTTTGCTCTCGCAGCTTAATCGAATCACAGTAGATTAGCTTAATCCGAGCACAAGGTGCCGGACGAGACGGTTCGCAGGTGGAGATGTTTGATTCCGGCCTGATTACGAGTCGCACGCAATTTCGAACTAGATGTATTATTGTTTCGTTAATGCATTGAAAATTTAGAAACTAAGGTAGTAATTAGGGTGTTTGTTTCCTTTTACCACACGAAAATTAATAACAAAATAAGCGTGTAGAAAGCTAATTGGTTCAATGTTTGGACGAGGGTTCGAATCCCTCCAGCTCCACAAGATGAGTGTAGAGTGATGAATGATTAGTGTAGAATGTAGAGTTTTGAGTGATGAACTTTTGAATTAGAAATTTTATTAATTTTATCTGCAAATTCAATTATTAACTTAAAGATAAAATTATGAGTGGAGAAAACCTTGTTCTACGAACAAAGAAATTTGCAATTGATTGCATAAAGGCTACTATTAAGTTTGAAAATTCATTCCTTGCTAATCATATTAAAAGTCAGTTAATTAGGTGTTCAACTTCAGTTGCAGCTAATTATAGGGCTACGAGGTTATCACAATCAAAAGCGGCATTTATTGCTAAGTTAAGCATAGTTATTGAAGAAACAGATGAATCGGGATATTGGTTAGAATTGGCTCAGGAACTAAATCTTGTTAATATACATGATGTTGAAACTATTAGCAAAGAGGCTAATGAGTTAACATCTATCTTTATCGCATCAAGAAAAACCGCAAAAAGAAATATGTAAAAAGAAATTATCACTAAACATAAACTCTACACTCTGCATTCTACACTCAAAATGGGTCCCGTAGTTCAATGGATAGAATTTCAGATTCCGGTTCTGAAGATATGGGTTCGAATCCCGTCGGGATCACATTGAACGTTTTAAAACCCTTATTACACTTTATATGATAT
>PKTD01000156.1 GCA_002869315.1 Marinilabiliales bacterium
GGATAATACAACTACATTTCCTCAAACAATGTATGTTGATTATGTAAGGGTTTTTGAAAAAAATGGGTTTAGCGCACCAAATGCTCCAGAACTTAACATCGAGGAAGAAACAGTAGGACAACTTATTGAACCTAGTCTTGCTCAAAATGCTATTAAAGATGACTTTCCTGATTTAGGAAACGCTATTGTAGTAGTTTATGGGGGAGGTGGAGAACCTGTAGTAGAAGCTTCTGATCTCGCTGTTGATGGTGATTCAAGTCTTGTTTTTAACTTTCCAGGTGGCGGTTGGGGTGGAGCCTATATTGAGTTGGAATCGCCAGTTGATTTGAGTAGTTATAACTATATCAAATTCCTGCTTAATAAGCCATCTGACTTAACTAATGCTGAAATAAAACTAGAAAGTCCAACAACAAATTTTGCAGTTTTCCTTCAAGACTATACTGGTTCTGAAGTTGAACAAGGATTTATGGAATATAGTATTCCTCTTGCAGACTTTTCGGGCTTGGATCTTACAGAAATAACAATACCATTTGCAATGTGGAATCCACAAGATGTGAATCAGAATTTTATTGAAGGACCTGTATATATTGATAGAATTTATTTCTCAGAATAGGTTTTAGGGCATTCTAAGAATATTTTCATTCTGCTTATTTGTGCAGTAGCAACTATTTCATCATGGTTTCTACATAGGGTAAGTTCTTATGAATATTTACCATTAAAAATTATTGTTTTTATAGTTAGCCTGTTGGTCGTTTATCTGTTTATAAGTGAAACTTTAAAGGAAGTCTCAAAGAATTTGCAGTTAGTTGGATAAATAAAAATTAATAATCACTTTATCTAAAGTCTAATTGCTTTTAAAAAAATTAATTGATTCAATATGCATGACAAATTAATCCTAATAACAGGAGGATAAAGCGGTATTGGCATCTATGATGCTATAGTGCAGCAGATGAATCAAATAAAATACATAGTTCGAAAATACTTTTGCTGTCTTTGCAGATATTTTAAAACTCCAATAATTGTAAAAAAATATAATAAAGTTATGAGAAATATAATATTTTTATCAATTGCTATAATTATTTTAAATTCGTGTGCTGGACAAAAACAAATGATAGATAAAACTGTTGTTAAGGATTTTGATATTAACAAATATCTTGGAAAGTGGTATGAGATTGCCCGTTTTGACCATTCTTTTGAGAGAGGCTTGTTAGGAGTGACCGCCAATTATTCTTATCGTGATGATGACAAAATCAAGGTCGTAAACGCCGGCTATAAGGGTTCATTGGAAGGTAAGAGGTCTGAGGCTATTGGAAAAGCAAAGATTCCAAACCCAGAAATACCCTCCAAATTAAAAGTTTCTTTTTTTTGGTTCTTTTATGGAGATTATTTCGTGCTGGAGTTGGATAAAGACTATAAGTGGGCTATTGTTGGGAGCAGTTCAGACAAATACCTTTGGATATTGTCGCGAACACCGCACATTGAGGATGTTCTATATCAGCAATTACTAGATGTAATAACAAAAAGGGGATACGATGTTAGCAAGTTGATAAAAGTTAAGCAGAAAGAAAAATATTAATATGAATTAATCAAATGATAAGAAAGCGATTTTTAAAATATGCAGTACTTATTAATATTATTATCATAATAAGTTCTTGTAATAGAACAATACCATGGCCTGAATCGCCACTTTATGACTTATCAAAATATAAAAATGACTCAAGTTCAATCTCTAATATTGATTCAATTAAGAAGCAATTAATTGGCCATTATGCTCATTATGATGTGGTATCTTACGAAGATACTACAACCCGTTCACCAATGTTTACATTTATAATATCTTATGGGTTTACCGACTTCTTTTTGGATAGCCTAGGTAATATAATTCAATCTGACAAATTTGTAAGGGCTTCACATAAGATAAATCAAAAAAATATCACATCTTTTTTTAGTGATAATGCTGTGCAAGCCATTAAACCAAGAAGTCAAATTGTAGAAATAAGCAAAAAGGATGGTAAATGTCATGTTTTTCGCCCACCAACGCCTTATTTACTTGGTATTGAGGGGGATCCTTCAAAACCTCTATCTAGAGATCGTGAAGATCCAAATTTAACAGATCCTGATGCTGATGGAAATCCAGGGGTTACCGTGGAAATTAATATTGCTAAGATTATTTCAGGAGAAATTTATATTACACGAAGAGAAATTTATTCCAATTATCTTACAATAAATAATGATGGAACACTAATAGGTTTCATAAAGGATGACTCAGAACAATTTGTACTTGGCGCCTCACTTAGTATTTTAGATCAGGCTTCCAATAATATACAGCATCCATCTGTAGGGATGAATCCAATTATTTTAGTACCTATAGATGCTGAAATTGATACTTTAGAAGAATTGATGGAAATTCGTGATGATATTTTCCCAAAAGAGCCTGATTTTTTCTAACCATCAAATCAAGTGTTTAAAAATACTCTAAATAAATGTTCTACAATGGATAAAAAATTAGAATCGGAAAAGGATAACTACATTATTCTAAATGTAAACCAGATAAAAGATTTATGGTCAAAAACCTATAATCAGCAGGGAAAGCCCGACTGGTCACACATTCTTCCTTATTATGCTGATGATGTTAAGTTCAGGGATTCTATTCAAAGTTTGAGTGGTATTGAAGATTTTACTGCCATGACTGAAAGATTATCAACTCGCTCCAAAGACTTGAAAATGGAAGTTAAAAATGCCACAAAAGATGGATTGTTGATATTTGTGGAATGGGAGATGACCATAAGTTATAAAAAACGACCCAGTTCCGTGTTGTATGGCGCCAGCAGATTGACTTTAAATGAAAATGGTAAAATAGTTTTTCAAAGAGATTACTATGACTTATGGGGTGATATTTTTGATAACATTCCTCGATTCAACAAGATTTATAGGAAATTTATGCATCGTAAATTTGGCTGATAAAAGGTAATATGGCTAAAAATAAAAATTTCTGGAAGTACTTTAAGCAATATGAGGTTTCGCAAATTGTTGCTATGATAAAAAATGGAAAAAAAGATCCATTAATTTGTAGTGATCGTTTTGAAAACAAATTAGTTTTGATAAGTGGCACAACTTCTGGAATAGGCAGATATACAGCCTATAAATTTGCCTCAATGGGAGCAAATTTACTATGTATAAA
>PKTD01000102.1 GCA_002869315.1 Marinilabiliales bacterium
CTATTCCGGATAAATCACCCGGTGGAAAAGGCGTTCTTACTATTTTACAACTTGATGACATAGACAAGTTAATAAAGTAGTTTATTTTTAATTATCTGTAAAACAGGAATATAAAGAATTATTATGAGTCAATACAGACCTACTGGTTTCAAAATGTTACCTCCGGTAATAAAGAACCTAATTATTATAAATGTATTATTTTACCTGGCAACATTCGCCTTTGGATCGGCATTTAATATCGATTTGGTAAAAATATTAGGCCTTCATTACCCTAGTTCTCCGGATTTTGGCACATGGCAGATTGTCAGTTATATGTTTATGCATAGCCCACAAAGTATTATGCATATCTTATTTAATATGTTTGCTCTGTGGATGTTTGGAAATACTCTGGAAAATGTTTGGGGTTCAAAACGTTTTCTAAACTATTACCTTATCACAGGAATTGGTGCTGGTCTTATACAATTACTCGTAGCATATGTGAGGATAAGTTATGTAGAAGCCTCCATGACCGCCGAACAAATTGCAATTGTTTTAAAAGATGGTGCGGCTATACTCGATCGTGGTATGAATTACCAAAATGAGGCAATGCAACAACTTAACATAATTGTAAACACTTCTACTATTGGCGCCTCAGGGGCGGTATTTGGAATACTTTTAGCATTTGGTATGATGTTCCCCAATGCATTGATATACGTTTATTTCGCTATTCCCGTTAAAGCAAAGTACTTTGTGATGATATATGGAGCAATTGAGTTAGCTTCTGGTATAATGAATAATCAGGGTGATAATGTAGCGCACTTTGCACACCTTGGTGGAATGCTCATAGGCTTTGTCATTCTTCAATTATGGAAGAAACAGGGAAAATTATATTAATTTATTGTATGATAAAATATTAAATTAATGCAAGGATTTAATCAATATAGAAATAGTCCAGTTGACATATTAAAGCAAATATTTTTAAGCCCTAGTATTATTTCAAGGCTTATACTAATAAACACTGCCGTTTATTTACTTATAAAAATTGTAGGAACATTTGCTTGGTTATTTACTGGTGATTCTTCAGCAGTAATAAGCCCTCTGGGAGAATTTTTGGCATTGCCATCTGATATGGGAAGCCTTTTAACTCATCCATGGACATTGTTCACTTATATGTTTTTGCATGAAGGATTTTTTCATTTGTTCTTTAATATGATACTCCTTTATTTCGGCGGGCTGATTTTTCAGGAATACCTGAGTAGCAGCAAATTACTATGGACTTATCTATTGGGAGGCCTTGCAGGTGCTGTCTTCTTTATATTGGCTTTCAATATATTTCCGGTTTTTGATGGAGTAAAATCTGAAGCCGTTGCTCTTGGAGCATCTGCATCTGTACTTGCTATCGTTATTGCCATTTCAACCTATGTTCCTGATTATACTGTACACTTATTTTTGTTTGGTAAATTAAAATTAAAATATCTGGCTCTCATTATGATACTTATAGATGTGCTAAGTATACAGTCGGCTAATGCCGGAGGTCATATAGCACATTTAGGAGGTGCTCTATGGGGGTTTTTATATGCATTTTACCTAAGAAGAGGAAATGATCTTTATGGCTCATTATATGGAATTAAAATCCCAAAATTTAAGTGGAGCTCAAAAAGTAAGGCAGCTAAATTTACAACTAGTCGACCTGATTCTGGTCGACCATTAAATGACGATGAGTATAATAAAAGAAAAGTCTACAATCAGGAAGAAATTGACAGAATACTTGATAAAATTTCCCGTTCAGGCTATAGCAGTTTGACTAAAGAGGAAAAACAAATGCTATTTAACAATAGTAATAAAAACTAAAATTTGACAAGAAAGAAGAAAAATAGCATTATTACCATAATGATAGCCTTTGTAAATATTGGCTTTGCATTGCTATTGGGACTTTCCCTTTTTGCTTCTTATATTCCAGCTACCAATTTTCCTATTTTTGCCATCGCAGGATTGTATTACCCTGTACTACTGATAATTAACCTGGCTTTTATTCTGTTTTGGATATTTGTAAAGCGAAAATATATACTTATTTCCCTCGTAATTATACTTCTTGGTTTTACTAATCTTAACAATACCTTTAAACTTTCAGCGGCATCCAAAGTATCAAATATTGATAGTAGTACTTTCAAAGTACTATCGTATAATGTTCGTCAATTTCAGGCTTCAGATAAATTCACCCGCTTAATAGTTCAGAATGATATTCTTAACTTTCTGTCAGAACAAAAGGCTGAAATTATTTGTCTTCAGGAATTTCAATCACATAATAAACATATTTACGAACCTCTCAAACAAATTAGAGATACTATAAATAGTGGTTCTTATTATTATGAAAGTTATTATAACCCTCGTTATAACTACCTTACAGGAATAGTAACTTTCTCAAAACTGGAAGCAGTAGGCAAAGGAAAACTTAAGTTTGAAGGAAGTCGAACGTTCGGCATATACACCGACTTTGTATTGGGTGATGATACAATAAGAGTTTTTAATATGCATTTGGCAAGTATTAGCCTGCAACCAAACGATATCGACTTTGTAATAAAACCTGAAGCGAAGGATAATGAACAGTTTAAAAGTAAAGTTGGCCATATTTACAATAAACTTACTGAAGCATTTATTTTAAGACAAAAGCAAGTTGAACTACTTAAGGAAGAAATTCTTAAATGCCCATACGACATAATACTTGCAGGAGATTTCAATGACACTCCTTCTTCCTATGTTTATAATGAAATTTCAAATCTGCTTAATGATAGTTTCTCCGATAAAGGGAGTGGAATGGGAATAACCTATGCTGGTAAAATTCCTTTATTGAGAATAGATTATATCTTTGGCAGCAACAATTTTACTACAGTAAACTTTAAAAAACATAATATACTAAGGTCAGACCACTATCCGGTCTCGGCCATATTTAAAACTAAAAACTAAAAAAATGAACAAATTACTAATTATTGTAAGCATCTTATTTTCGGCATATTTTACAAATGCTCAGTCAACTATTTACGAATTTACAGTAGAGGATATTGATGGTAACGAATATTCACTAAGTCAACTTGAAGGAAAAAAGGTGATGATAGTTAATGTGGCTTCCAAATGTGGGTTTACTCCCCAATATGAAAAGTTGGAAGAAATATATCAAACATATAAGGATAAAAACTTCA
>PKTD01000242.1 GCA_002869315.1 Marinilabiliales bacterium
ATGTATGAAAATCCTGCAGGTTTGGAAGGTACTCAGCTGACATCCATGGCTTTTGAATCTGTTTTCTCATGGTTCCCATATTTACTTGTAATTGCCATTTTCCTTTTCGCTTTCTCAACAATGATCTCATGGTCTTACTACGGGCTTAAAGGTTTTGAGTATCTCTTTGGGAAAAGTAAATATTCTAAAAATGCTTATTTTGGTATTTTCTTGATTTTCATCGTAATAGGGGCATCATCAACTATGTCGTCGGTGGTAGATTTTTCCGATATGATGATCTTAAGTATGTCGTTCCCAAATATCATTGGTTTATACTTTTTTGCCCCTGAAGTATATAAAAATTTAAAATCATATTTAAAAGGAATTGATGAAATTAAAGCAAACCGTAAGGGTTTAAATAAAGTCAATAATTAAGAGGAAATTTTCAAATAATTATCAATATGAAAAAAAGTATATTTTTTGGTTTTGCATTAATAACAATGCTGATTTTTACACCATTTTATAACTATAGTCAGGTTAGTAATGGAGGCACTCCTCCAAGTACATTGTTTCAATTACAGGACAATTTTCAGAAATTAAGTTTTACTTCTCCTGATATGGAAAAAGTAAATGAAGAAGATATGATTGCAGAAATAAGCAAACCCGATCCACGAAGAATGGGTATTTCTGTAAGAATAAATAAGAGTATTCAAAACTCAGGTAGTTGGGAAACGATTCCTGGAGGCGATAAAGTATGGAGACTGGAAATCAATGTCCCTGACGCTCTTGCACTTGGAGTTTATTATGATGACTTTTATATTCCTGAAGGAGGACAGTTGTTTTTGTATAATGAAGATAAGACACAAATTTTAGGTGCTTATACAAGCGAAAATAATCCTGAGGAGAATTTGTTCTCCACACAGTTTGTGCAGGGAAATAAAGTAACACTAGAGTACTGGCAACCAAAGGAAAATACTGAAGAAGCAAGAATAAACATTTCAGAAGTCGCATATGCTTATCGCGATATACAGTTCAATATTGATGAAACACGTGATTCATGGTATTGCATGATAGATGTTGCCTGTGAAGAAGGTGATGCATGGGAAAACCAAATAGACGGTGTTGCCCGGATTTCAATTAAAATTGGAGGAAGCTATTACTGGTGTTCCGGCTCATTAATAAACAATACAGAAAACGATAGAACGCCTTATTTTCTTACAGCCTCACACTGTGGTGGAAGTGCTTCTGCAAGTGATCTCAATCAATGGATATTTTATTTTAACTATCAGGCTGCTACTTGCGGAGGTAATGCAGGAGGAGCACAAACCATTAATGGTTGTACGCTGAAGGCAAAAGATCCAAGTCAGGCTGATAACGGCTCCGACTTTTATCTAGTTGAACTCAATCAGGATATACCAGTTATTTATCAGGTTTATTACAATGGTTGGAATCGTACTGATGAAAATACTGATGCAGGAAATGGTGTTGGAGTTCATCATCCTGCAGGAGATATTAAGAAAATATCAACTTACGAAACACCCTTAACCTCATCAACATTTTGGAATGGCATGCCTACTCATTGGAAACTTACTTGGGCAGAAACAACCAATGGTAGATCTATTATGCAGGGAGGCTCTTCAGGATCACCAGTATTTGATAGCAATGGCCTGATAATGGGAGACTTAACAGGTGGTTATACATCTAACTCATGTTCTAGTCCTTCCCCTGCATATTATGGAAAAATTTGGTGGTCGTGGGATCAGAATGGATCAAACTCATCCACAAGGCTAAAGGACTGGTTGGATCCAAACAATACTGGAATTGAAAAATTACCTGGAGTATCATGGCAAACCATACCTCCTACTGCCAATTTTGAAGCTGAAAACACTACTATTGTGCAGGGCGACACAGTATTTTTTACCGACTTGTCGGATCCGGGTATACTGGAAAGAGAATGGACATTTGAAAGTGGAAATCCATCTACTTCAACAGAGGAAAGTCCGTATGTAATTTATTCTGATACAGGATATTTCGATGTTAGCATTTATGTTGAAAATGCGGATGGTACCGACACTGAAACAAAAACTGACTATATTCATGTTACACCTATGGATATTCCTGAAACAGACTTCACTGCTGATCATACAGTAGTACCAACAAACACCATAGTTCATTTTACTGATATGTCAACGAACAATCCAGATGCATGGGAATGGACATTTGAAAATGGTTCACCTGGAACGTCAAATGCTCAAAATCCGCAAACACGTTGGAGTGCAGAAGGAAATTATAATATTAAACTGATTGCATACAATCTTGGAGGTTCCGATACTCTGGTAAAAGAACAATTTATTAATGTAGGTGGTGGTGATGTGCCAGTAGCTGATTTTAGCGCTAGCGATAATAATATTTTCCAAAATGAATCAGTAGACTTTACTGACATGACCACTGGAAACCCTGATACATGGGAATGGACATTTGAAGGCGGAATACCTGAGACATCCACTGTGCAAAATCCGCAGGAGATAATTTATGAAGTCCCTGGTGCTTATAATGTAACATTAACAACATCCAATGGATATGGCGAAGATATTCTAGTTATGGAAGATTTTATTCTAGTTGATTGGGTTGGAGTTGAAGACATTGATCAGGCCAACAACTTCAATGTATATCCTAATCCGGGTAGTGGTTTATTTATAATAGAGTTTGGTGAAAAATCTGACATAAATGTTAGCATAGAAGTATCAGATTATACAGGAAAACTCATTAAAAAGATAGAAACTTCAAAAAGATCACAAACTTATAAACTGGATCTTTCCAATGAGAAAAATGGTGTTTATATGATTAGTGTAAAAAGCGATGAAAGTACCGTAAATAAAAAAGTTTCCCTAATCAAATAAAGAAGTATTGAATAATAAAATATATATTTCTGTCTTACTGTTTATTGTCAGTACTACCTTCATCTCTGCACAAAATTATCTCAATAGAGATGTTATTTCTGAGTATTTAACCATCAGAACTGATAGCCTTATATTAGTTAATAATTTTATCGATAGAGAATTTGATAAATCGGAAATAAATCCTTTGCAGATAGGTAATACTATTTCTATGAAAAAATATTTTCCTCAAACAGGGCAATGGACAATGATTGACTGGGATAATTATTTGTGGCGTCTTACTATTAAAATAGATGATGCTGATGCGTTAAATATATATTTATCTGATTTGAAGTTAAAAGATGAAGACTATCTCTATATTTATGGAGAAGCAGGAAGGGCATTATCAATTACATCTGAATGTAAAGTAAGCAGTCTGGGAACTTCTGTTTTCAAAGGATCTATCATAAATATAATATACAAAAGCAAGAACCAACAATTACATTTCAATATAAGTGAGTTAGGTATTATAGGCAGCAACGGCAATCGTGATTTTGGCGATGCTGCCTATTGCCAAATTCCAATAAACTGCCCTGAAGGAGATGATTATCAGGATATTAAAAACGGAATTGCTCGTATTCTTGTAAAACAGGGCAGCAGTTTGTTTTGGTGTACCGGAAGTTTGGTAAATAATACAGCCAACGATAGAAAGCCCTATTTACTTACTGCAAATCATTGCGGAAAAACCTCTACGGAAGAAGATTATTCACATTGGGTATTTGATTTTAATTTCGAATCACCCGACTGTGATATTCCTCTTTTCGAACCTGATAAAAATACAGTTTATGGTTCTAAACTTTTGTCGAATGCCCCTGATGAGGTTGGATTATACAGCGACTTTAAATTACTTTTGTTGGATGATCAGGTTTCTTCAGTAACTGAAAAGTATTTTTTAGGATGGGACAGAAGTAATAACAGTTCAGATAAAGGTGTTACCCTACATCATCCTCAGGGTGATATAAAAATGATTTCTTCATATAGTCAGGCTTTAATATCGACTGAATATTATAATAAAAATGAAAATACTGAGGGCAAGTACTGGATGGTTAACTGGTCGGAAACCGATAGCGGACATGGTGCCACTGAGGGAGGATCTTCAGGATCCCCACTTCTTAATGAGGAAGGACTACTCATTGGAACTTTAACTGGTGGTGATGCTTCATGTCAATTTCCTGACGATCCCGATTGGTATGGAAAATTCAGTTACCACTGGGAATCCAATGGGTCAGATTCAACAAAGAACTTAAAGTATTGGCTGGATCCATTAGATTCAAATATTGAAGCACTCAATGGAGTTAGCAATAACCCCTCTGAATTAATTGCTGCCTTTAAAACAGAAACCCCTAATATCACTATGGGATCAGGTATTGAGTTTATAAATCTTTCTCAGGGTGATATTATTGAATACAATTGGTATTTTGAGGGTGGTGAACCAAGTTCATCAAATCAAAAAGATCCTGGAATTATCAGATATTATAATTCTGGAGAGTTTGATGTCAGACTGATTGTAAAATCAGCAACTTCCACAGATGAAACAACCCTTTATAATTATATAAACGTAGCTTCAAGTGTATTCCCATCAGTAACTCAGAGATATATTACCATAAGAACAGGCAGCAGTCCATCTGAAGATATTCAAATAAGTATAATTTCTTCCAATGGAAAAATTATTCGTGAATATGCAAATCCGGAAATTATAAATGAAAGTTATATTAAACTTGATCTAGGGTCATACAGAGCAGGCGTATATATAATAAAGCTAAGCATTGCTGGTAACACCAATTCTCATAAGGTCATATTGCTTTAATAAAAACTGGAATAAGATAAATTGAGGTAATCTAAATTCATACTAATAAATGATTAACAGAACCATCATATTAAAAGCATTTTCCTTAGGCCGGGATGAGTTTTCATTTTTAGTTTGATCCAAAAACAAAACAAGATCGGCGCATAAAGTTTTAGCGGTGACTCAAAAGATTAAGGCTTATTTTTCATACCTCACGAATCTAACTTGACTCAAAATATTAAAATATTTAAATCATTCATTGATTTTTTACAACAAAAAAAGCCCATCCGTCAATTGACGAATAGGCTAAATATTTTTCAAACTTTCCTAATTAAGAAAGGCTATTGGCAAATTTTGAAATACTCGACTTTAAGTTACCGGCTTTATTCTTATGAATCATATTTCTTTTTGCCATTTTATCAATCATAGCAAAAAGTTTTGGTAACTGCTGCTGAGCTTCAGTTTTACCAGTTAAACTTCTGAACTTTCTAACCTCGCTACGCATTGTTCTTGCGTAATAACGATTATGTAGCCTTTTCGTTTCGGTTTGCCTTATCCTTTTAAGTGCTGATTTGTGATTAGCCATATATCTATCTAGTTAAATATTACCCTAAATTTGGGGCTGCAAAAGTAAAACATTTTTTAATATAAAAAAACATTGTGCTTTATAAATTCCTTTTTTTGAAGATAATTGTATATTATTTTGTTTTTATTAATAAATTATTAGGATTACAATAAACTTATATCCAGTGTATTAGCGGGAAATCCATTCTATATACCAAATTTTTATTTTTAGGAAAAACTCTAAAACTATAATCATAAACGCCCGCATTTCGGAGAGGGAATTCACAAACATATTTTGCTTTTACTTCGCCAATATAAGTTGAAACAAGTTCTTCCTTAAACATTACCTTTTTCAGTCCACCACCATTGCTATTTCCCATAACTATCTCAATACCTATATCATCTTTGGACAATCCTGCCAGATCCAGAATTATTTCAGCATGAAACATGGTTCCGAACTCAACAGCACCTTTATCAACATCAGGCACATCAAGACTGTCGATTTTAATATTTGACCATTTATTAAGGATTGTTTTCTTCCAATCTACCAAGTCACGCGCTACTTTGAAATCATCTTTGTACACTAGTTCTTTTCTATCGAAAAGGGCTTGATAAAAGTTAGAATAATAATCATTAACCATCCTCTGCATGGTAAATTCAGGAGCTATTTTATTAATGGTATTTTTAATATATGAAACCCATTTCTTGGAGACTCCATTTTTATCCTGTTCATAATAAATATTGGCAATTTCGTTTTCAAGGGTATTATAAATACTCTCTGCATCCAACTCATCCTGAAATGCCTGATTATCGTAGGTTCTTGTTTCCTCAACAGCCCAGCCAGCATCAGCCTTAAAGCCTTCTGCCCACCATCCATCGAGAACACTAAAGTTCACCACACCATTCATCACTGCTTTTTCACCGCTGGTTCCAGATGCTTCTAAAGGTCTTGTTGGGGTGTTTAGCCAAATATCAACGCTGCTGGTAAGCAGCTTACCCAATGTCATATCATAATTATCGATAAAAATTATTTTACCAACAAACTGTGGCATTTTAGAAATTTCAATAATACGTTTTATCAACCCCTGTCCCTCTTTATCTGCAGGATGTGCTTTCCCTGCAAAGAAAAAGTAAACCGGTTTTTCTGTATTATTAATTATCTTATCCAGTCGGTCCAGATTCATAAATAGTAAATGCGCTCTTTTATAAGTTGCAAATCTTCTGGCAAAGCCAATTATTAATGCTTTTTCATCAAATTGAGAAAGCACATTTAAAGTATGGCGGGGGTTCTCAGCCTTTTTTCCCAAAGCGCTTCTTAGCCTTACTTTTAAATCAGCAATAAGTTTTGATTTTAACTGAAGTCGAATATTCCACATATCTTCATCAGAAACATCCTGTATTTTATCCCAATGATTTGAGTCGAACTGCTTATCAGCAAAATCTTTTCCAAAGTAATTTTCATGAATCTGTTGCCATAACTTATCTGTCCATGTATAATAATGAACTCCATTGGTTACATGGCCAATATGTAATTCCTCAGGATAATAACCTGGATATAATCCTGCAAACATCTCTCTGGAAACTCTTCCATGAATTTTGCTTACTCCATTTACTTCCTGTGATAATTTAGTAGCAAGCACACTCATAGAGAAATTCTCATTATTATCGTGCTGATTATATCTACCCAAAGCCATAAATTCTTCCCAACTTATTGAGAATATATCGCAAAAGTGTGAAATATATGCTCTTATAAGATGTTCTTCGAAAACATCATGACCTGCAGGAACGGGGGTATGTGTTGTAAATAAGGTTGTTGATTTAACTAACTCTCTGGCTAAATTATAATCAATATTTAGTTCTTCTATGAAGTTTTTTATACGCTCAAGGCTGCTAAATGCTGCATGACCCTCGTTCGCATGAAATACATCAGGGTTTAAGCCGAGTTGCTTTATTAAACGCACACCACCTAATCCTAAAATCATTTCCTGTTTTATTCTATTCTCACGATCACCACCGTAAAGCTGATGTGTTATATGCTGGTCTTCAGGAGAGTTCGACTTTATGTCGGTATCTAAAAGATATAGTTTTATCCTTCCAACATTAACCTGCCATACTTTAGCATTTACTGTCCTTCCGGGAAGTGCAACCTTAACATATACCCATTCATTATTTTTATCTCTGACTGGAATTATTGGTAACTGGGTAAACTTTTGCGGAGAATAATCGGCAATTTGATCACCATGTTGTGATAGTACTTGTTTAAAATAACCATATCTGTATAGTAATCCTATGCCAAAAAGATTTTTATTGGAATCGGATGCCTGCTTTAAATAGTCGCCTGCAAGTATTCCCAAACCTCCCGAATAAATCTTCAAACTGGAATGCAATCCGTATTCCATACTGAAATAGGCAACTTTACCCTCGTCGACTATAGGTTTTTTATTCATATATGCTTTAAAATCAGAGTATACCGATTTTAAATTACCCATAAATAATTTATTATTCAGCATCTTATCAACATCATCCATCGATAGTTCTTCCAATAATTGAATAGGATTAAACTCCGATTTTTTCCACGATTCCGGATCTATAGATTCAAACAATTCTTCTGCCTTATAATTCCATGACCACCAAAGGTTATATGCCATTTCTCTTAGAGGCATAAGTTCCTTGGGCAGTGCTGGTTCTACAAGTATTTTCTTCCATTCCGGTTGGTTATAATTTAATTCAGCTTTCACTTTTAAATTTTTTGTTTTTTTATATAATTTTCTTTTAGGAACTCTCTCTGCAGCCTTTTTTACTGCATAATCCCATACATTAAAATAATTTTTTGATAGTTTTTGCCACAGCGCTTTTTGAAATACTTTATCCGCATCGCTTTTAACTAATGAATTATCACTCATCTCATAGTAGGTTATTATACTTTTTGAAATGAGATCAGTAGTTTTCTCATCATTATTTGATAGTCTGTCGATGACAACTACACTGGAGTTATTCTCAAAATTGTCGTTTACCCATTTTCCAAACCCGGCGAAGTTTGTTGTAATTGTGGGAATACCAAATGCTACGCTTTCGAGCGGCGTATATCCCCATGGTTCATAATATGACGGAAATAAACTTAAATCGAAACCAATTAAAAAATCATAGTAATTTAAATTTACAACTCTGTCATTGGCATTTAAATATGCAGGTACAAATACAAGAGTAACTTTAGAATCTCCTAGATTCAAGTCTTTGGCATAAGCCAGATTCAGAATAGGATCGTTTTCAGGATTATGTATATGATGAGTAAGAAACCTGCTTTCAATCCCAGCATTCTTATTGGTAAACTGAGCATAAGGCTCGTGATGGTTTGCAGGAACGGTTATAAATGCAACTATATCTCTGTCAAAATCCTTGTCCTTAATATTTGCAATAGCATTAATAAAAACATCTATTCCTTTATTTCTAAACTCATACCTACCACTATTAATTATAAGGTAAGCATCATCAGATATTTTCTTACCTCTTATTTTAGACGCAATTTCTATTGCCCGTTTTCTTGCCTCTGCCCTCTTTTCTGTATACTGCTTACCCTTGGGTACGAAATCGCTTTCAAAACCATTAATGGTTATTTCGTTAACACTTTTATTAAAAAACTGATTACACTCCTCTGCCGTGATGGCAGAAACTGTTGTAAAAGCATCAGAATGTAAAGCACACAATTTTTCCAGCGAGTGCTTACTCTTAAGGTTAAATTTCTGGGCAATACTATCAGCATCATATTCCTTTATGTTCTCATATAGTGGTAAGCCATTGCCCGCTATTGATCTTCCCAAAACTGTTGCATGTGTTGTAAACGCAGTTCCAATATGAGGAGCATTATTTTTCAGATAAAGCAATCCACTTCCTGTCATCCACTCATGAAAATGTGCTACTGCATACTTATCAGACAAATAAAAGTCTGTGAAACTTTCAATTATTATTCCCGCGGAATACCCAAATATTGCAGGTTCAATATAATCCCATTGGCCATGCAGTGAATCAAGTTTATATTGCTCCCAAAGTTTTGCAAAAATGCTGTCTTTTGAAGAAAACAAAGAAGTAGAATCTATAAGTATTACTTTAGGTTTGCTAGCAATATTCCAATATCCACATCTCACTTTAAGTCCGATTTTATCAACTATTGGCTTCCAATCATGAAAAAGTTCGGCATCAGGAATAAATTCAGGATTTTCTTCTGTACCTTTCCACACATCAGGGCCTATGAGAATATAGTCTTCCCCATACCTATCTATAATACTTCTTGCTTTTGTGGAAACAACAGTATAGATCCCTCCAATTTTATTACAGGTTTCCCAACTGGTTTCAAAAATAAAATCAGCGTTTATACTCATTATCAAGTTTCGGATTTTAAATCACTACGGTCCTTAAAACGGAGCCGCAAATGTATAACAAACACTGTTTAATAAAAAAAATATTTCACCTTTAATTTATATTAAACAATTCTGCTATCTTATTGATTTTATGTTGTTTATTTAGTTATTTTTTATTTACATTTCCTGCCACAATAAAATAAATTATCATGGAAATGAAAATTGCAGCTATATCAAGGTACAGAAATACTGTATAAAAAGAAACATCATTTCCCTTTGCTGTATTAATTATCAATAAAATTACTATTAGAAAAAGTAAAGTTGTTAAAATGTTTATCACATTTAGAAACCTAATAATCATTTTATAATTAACAGCAGCATTACTATCATTAATTTCAAAAGGAAAGTTCATTAGATGAGGATATCTTCTTAACCACCATAGCATAATTGCCAGCCCTATACCAATTCCAGCGATTAGTAAAATACTGTATTTACTACCAAAACCATCTGCTTTTCCCTTAATATCAAAATGTATAGGAATTTGATCTGGCAGATTCATCAAATGATAAAGTGGTATAACAATAATACCTATTACAAAAGCCATTAATATTATATCCAGGAAAACATCTAACTGGCTTGTTTCGATTTTTATTTTTGGTTTCGAAGCCATTATTTTTTAAATATTTCCGATAATTTGTCTTCTATTTTCTCTCTATAGGATTTAATATCTTTCTTATTTATTTTTTTTATTTCAGACTGAATCTCATCATATTTTTTCTTCGCTTTTGCACTAAGATTAGGAATTACTTTTTCGGTGAGTTTTTTTTCTGCACCTTTAAGGGCAACTGCTAATTCATCAATATCTACTTCCTTAATTAATTTTTTAACGGCAGTATTCGACATATCCTTTATGTCATCAAACTTAATATCTGCAGCTTTATCTGTTGTAGATTTAACTTTTCTTCCTGCTCTCTTTAAGGTTTCTCTGGTAACTTCAACTGTCTTATCAAACAAATCTCCGGCAGTTTCTTTCACTCCTTCAAATCCATCTTTACCATATGTAGAATTCTCTTCAACACGAATGATGAAATCTGAAAGCACATTCATATAATTTATAAATGCATCATAAGGACTGCTGTAAGGATTAAAATACTTGTGCACATCACCATCGGAAAACCACTTGGTACACATATAGTAAAAGTGATCGGATGTTTGCAGATACAACCAGTCTTTCTGAATCTGAGGATCCTGACAATGTTTTACCTTTTTTTCCAATTCATATAATTTATCAAATGCTTCCTCCTGAAGATCAATACCAAGCCATGCTGTAATATCTCTTTCCTCATCGGCCCATGAAATTTCGTTTGGCACATTTATGGGAGAAACTGCCTGTAATTTGGCACCCAGTTCTGCAGGCGTTGCAAAACTAAAATTGGTATGAGAAAATACTCTTTTTGGCAGGGATTTCATGAAATCGAATATCCCGGTTTCTGCCCATTGGTGTTCCCCAAAAGTTTCATAATCCATAAACAAGTTTATTGTCTCCTCTTTCTTATCAGTTTTATCCAGCCAGTCGACAAATTTTTCTGTTGTTAATGGAAAGTCTGACCATGACTGCTCAGAAAATCTAAAAGCAATATCATCGCTAAGTCTGAAATTCTTAAGGAGTAATTTTAGTTCCGGTCTTATTGCGTTGGCATACATATAATTGGGACTTCTCCATCCTAATACATGCTTGGCTCCTTCGGTAAGCATAACTTTATACCCCATTTCAGCAACCATTTCCCCAATTTTATCAGAATATACCAATTCAGTATTTCTGAAAGTTGTAGGCTTTTGTCCGAAATGCTGCTCAATTTTTTTAGTATGCATCTTTACCTGTCGCAGAAACTCATCTTTGCTTCTCAAGGCTGAGAGTGAATGCGCATAAGTTTCAGCCAAAAACTCAACATTTCCTGTATCGGCTAATCTTTTAAAACTCTCAAGAACCTCAGGAGCATATTCTTCGAACTGGTCTATTGCAGTTCCTGATATGGAGAAACTAACTTTAAAAGCCGAGCCATATTCTTTGATTAACTCCAACAGCAGTTTATTCATAGGCAAATAACTTTTTTCAGCTATTTTCCTCATGATAAAACTATTGTTATAATCGTCGAAATAGTCGTGTTTATCAGCGATATCAAAAAATCTGTAATTCCTTAGTCTGTAAGGTTGATGAACTTGAAAGTAAAAACAAATTGTCCTCATATTTTTATTTTATTTCTCTGCACTTTAGTGCGATAATATATTATTCTTAATCTAATTAACTCTTTAGTACTGAACTGTATACTTCTTTAACTTCTTTTGCTGCATTTTCCCATTTGAGATTTTCCACCTCTATTTTTCCATACTTTTTAAACATATCAGAAAGACCATCATAATGACACAAACCGTATATAGAATCTGCCATTGCATCCACATCCCAGAAATCAATTTTTAAAGCATGTTCAAGGATTTCAGAAACTCCTGATTGTTTTGAAATTACTACAGGCACATTAGACCTCATTGCTTCCAGCGGAACTATTCCAAAAGGTTCGGAAACGGAAGGCATTACAAAAACATCACTATATGCAAACATATTAGTAACATCATCTCCTTTAAGGAATCCTGTAAAGTGAAATTTATCTGCTATTCGAAGGTGAGCTACCCTTTCTATCATTTTATTCAACATATCTCCTGATCCTGCCATCACGAAACGTACATTTTTATCCTTCTGAAGAATTTTATATGCTGCTTCTATAAAGTACTCAGGGCCCTTTTGAAAAGTTATTCTTCCAAGGAAGGTAACCACTTTTTCCTTCATCTTGCTTTTAACCTCTTCAATTTCTTTGGAAACATTCTGATCAACTGCATTGTGAACGGTAACCACTTTGCCTGGGTCGATACCATATTTTTCAATAACTATCTGACGGGTAAGATTACTTACAGTAATAACTCTGTCGGCTGCCATCATACCTTCTCTTTCCATATCGTAAACTATTTGGTTTACGTTGCCACCAGTACGATCAAATTCAGTAGCGTGCATATGAACTACCAATGGTTTTCCGGATGCTTTTTTTGCAGCTATGCCTGCAGGATAAGTAAGCCAATCGTGGGCATGTATAATATCATGAGGCTCATTTGAAGCAATTCCCGAACCTATTAATGCATAACGAGCAACCTCCTCCATAAGGTTAACACCATAAGCACCTGAAAATTCATATTGCTTAGAAAATACATTACTGGTATACTTCTCAGCAGTTTTTGTGTTTTGCTCATATACGTTTGAAAAATTTTCAGGGTCCACATAAGGTATAATATTGGATCCTACCTCCATATACTTCACCTTATTCCAGTATTCCTTGTATTCAGATTCTTCCAGATCAAATTCTATGTCGCTGGCATTTACTATCCTCACAGCCTGCTGATCTTCATCACCATAAGCCTTTGGAACTACAAACAGCATATCAACATCATGCTTCGACAAACCCTTGGTTAGTCCGAAACATGCAGTCCCTAAGCCGCCTGTAATATGTGGAGGAAATTCCCAACCGAACATTAATATTCTCATAATCCAGTTATATTTAGTGGTTTTATATAATTTATTTGATCATTTTATTTATTCTTAGCAATTCTGCAACACTCCAAGCCTGAGAAATTGCACCCCTTGCTTCATAAGGAGGATCACCATCATAAATTTCCGAAACGGTGCCTATTCCATTTCTGCTCATTTCCTTTTCAAAACCATGATACAAGTCATTTATGAAAGACATACCCTTTTCACCCTGCAGACGGATATAAGTATCAGCAAAAGCTCCCAGCAACCAAGGCCATACAACTCCCTGATGATATGAAGCATCTCGTTTACTTTGATCTCCTGTGTTTATTGCTTTATAATCTTTGTTTTTGGGTGATAGAGTTCTCAAACCTTTTGGTGTTAACAAATCAGTTTTAACTTTGTCCAGAACTCCTCTTTGTTTATTTTCACTCAAGACACTATATGGCAATGATGCAGCAAAAATCATATTAGGACGAACATCCCAATTTTTATAGTCGCCGTTTACATAATCGGCTAGATACCTTTTTTGAGGATCCCAAAATGTAGTTTCAAAACTATCTTTTATAATATCAGGCCATTTCCCCCATTTATTAACAAAGGCTTTGTCATTGGCTTCTTTGGCAATTTCCAAACTAAATGCTATTGCATTATACCACAGAGCATTAATTTCAACAGCATAACCTATGCGGGGAGTGACAGCCTTACCATGTACAATGGCGTCCATCCATGTTAATGCCTTTCCAGGTATACCCTGCCAAACAAGGCCATTATCATGCATCATAATATTATTGTGAGTGCCCTTAGCAAAGTGAGATAGAATACTCTTCATGGGTTTTGAGTATTCCTGCCAAACCTCTGCTTTATTTCTTTGAGTTTCTGCATATTTCTGAATTGCCCAAAAGAACCAAAGTGACGCATCAACAGAGTTATAGGATACATCTTTTCCCATACCTACATTTGGAAATAATCCGTCTTTAAGTTCGGCGATCATAGTCTTCATAACCTCCTTAAACAAACTTGTTTTGCCTCTGCTCAAAGCCAATCCCGGTAGCGATATAAAAGTATCTCGGCCCCATCTTCCAAACCATGGATATCCTGCAATAATTTCTCTGTTTTTGTCGATGCTTACAAAGAATTCATCGGCAGCATTATTTAGGCAGTTTTCGAAACTATCTCTTGGAGTTCTCTTTTTAACTTCCGCGTTAAATTGTCTTTTAAAAGTAGAAGGTGTTTTTTCTTCGAGTCCTGCAGAAACTACAACAGACTCGCCCTTTTTAAGTTTAACATCAAAATATCCTGGGACAAATAAATCTTCTAAACTTTCATATCCTCTTTCCATTTCTCTGATATACTGAATATTGTAGTACCAATCAGGAACATGAGTATATTTTACATTTTTAGAAAACTGCATATTCACTTTCGAATAGCCTTTGTACATCTGCCATGAGGCACCATTTTTTATTTCATTAAACTTAGTTTCAACCCATGTATTTGCTTTTGAAAGAGAATGCACATTTCTATATGCTAAAAAGGGCTTAACTTTCAGGTTTACAAAGTCTTCCTGGGTATCTTCAACAGTATATCTAATTAAAATCCTATTTTCTTTTTCTGCAAATATCGATTCCTTGGTAAAAATTGTATTCCCAAGACGATATACCAATTTAAGATTAGGCTCCGAAACAAAATCTCTAATATATTTATGTCCTTTAGGGTCGTAATTTCCACCTTCATACATACGCATGCTTAAGTGAAAATCGAAATTATTTACAGTTAATGTTTCATCAAGTGTTGATAATAAAACATGATTCAAATCATCAATAAGAGGTTGCCTTACTACCAATAATCCATGATACTTTCTTGTGTTTGTATGAATAATTGTTGAACTTGCATACCCTCCCGCACGATTTGTACGTAAAAGTTCTCTATCGAGAGAGTATTTCAAATTTATAAGTTGCTTTTTGTTAAATTCTATATAACTCATTTTAAGTATATTATGAATATATTTTCAATTATCTGATAATTATGCAAAGGTAATCGCAATTTAATGATAATCAGTTAAATTAAAAAATTTAAAGATTTTTTAACCAAATATTCCTCAGAGGATAATTTAATTTTATAAAACATCTCTACTCAATCGTTTGCGTTATTTTTTATCAGTTTCCATTTAAATTGAAAATGACTTTGAAAGTTAGTCAATATGATTTACTTTTGACCATTATTTATTGGAAAATAAGGCAACAAATTACATTAGAAAACAAATGATAAATTACAAGAAATACTTACTGGCACTAATATTACTAAGCTTTATTAACTCAGTCAATGCCGGAGAAAAGAGAAGTATTACTCATGATGATTACTCTGATTGGAAATCCATTAGCACATATGCTATTTCAAATAATGGTGAATATTTGATTTATGAAATTAATCCCCTTGAGGGAGATGGTTATTTATACATAAAGAACCTTAAATCTAAAAAAATAGATTCTATTCCCAGAGCATACAAAGCAAAAATTTCCAATAAATCAGATTTTGTTGTTTTCAAAATTAAACCACAGTATGATACATTGAGGGCTGCAAAACTTAAAAAGGTCAAAAAGGATAAACTACCAAAAGATAGTGTTGGAATATTTATTCTAAAAAACAAAAAGTTAATTAAGTATCCTGATATTGTTAGTTTTAAATTGCCAAAAGAAGGAAATTTACCTTTAGCCTTACTGCTAAAAAACCAAGAAAACAGTTTACCCAAAAAGGATACCTTGAGTGATTCAACATTTACGAAAAAGAAACCCAAAAAGGATAAACAAAATAATCTGATATTAATCAACCCTATTGATTTATCATCTGTAACTTATGAAAATGTTGATAAATATTCACTTTCAGAAAATGGAAAGTCATGCATTTATACTGTTGCAAAAAATGACAGCATAGATTCTGTTTTTATTTATGTACACAATTTTAACACTAACTTTAACAATAGTATTTATAGTGCTCCGGGATATTCTGAAAATGTAGCAGTTGATAAATCCGGCGAACAGTTCGCATTTACTTATTCATCTGATACAGTAAAGAATAAGGCATTTTCGTTGTTCTATTACAGCAATAATAAACTAAGTTCTGTTTCTGGGGAAAACTTTAGCAGACTAAACGAAAATATGACTGTTAGTCAATATGGAAGTATTTATTTCAATGAAATGGGTAGCGAATTATACTTTGGCCAATCCAAAAAACCTCTGCCTGAAATCAAAGACACTCTTACAAAAGACGAAAAAGTTAGTGTCGATATATGGAATTTGAAAGACGATTACTTACAACCTATGCAATTATTACAGGTCGACAGGGAAAAGAAAAGGAATTATACTTCAGTATATTACCCGAAAAATGACAAGGTGGTGAGTCTTGGTAATGAAAAAACTGAGAGAGTTTTCATAAAAACAAAACAAAAAGGGGAATTAGTGCTGGGAAGAGATAACCATAGTTATCGCAAGGAACTTACTTGGGATGGAAACAGTTACTATGATTACTATTTGATAAACAAAACAACGGGAGAGAAAAAATTAATTATTAAAAAAGCCGCATCCTCGGTAAGTTTATCACCAGGGCAAAATTACGTAGCATGGTATAATATCAAAGACAGTACATGGAATTCTTATGATGTTATAAATGAAAAAAATAATGAATTAACATCTTACCTTACTGAAATCTTCTATGATGAATTAAATGATATGCCTATAGAGGCCAGGAATTATGGTTTTGCGGGCTGGACAGATGACGAAAAATTCGTTGTTTATGACAGGTATGATTTGTGGTTATTAAATCCTGACGGAAGTGATAAGGCCAAAAATATTACTGGTTTTTATGGAAGAAACAATAATACCGAACTTAGGTACATAAAATTAAATCCGGATCTGCAAACCCTTCCAAATGAAATGATCCTGAGTATTTTTAACTTTAAAACTAAACAATCGGGTTATGCACGTTTCAATAAATTCAGAGATTTAAAAGTTCTTATTTACGATGAATATGATTTCTTCGGAATAAAAAAAGCAAAAGACTCAGATAAATTAGTTTGGCGAAAACAAAATTTCCAGGTCTATCCTGAATTATATGTTTCAAATAGTAATTTTAAAAAAATTGAAAAGATAACTTATACTAACCCACAGCAAAAAGAATTTATATGGGGAACTGCTGAACTAGTTGATTTCACCTCACTCGATGGAGACAGTTTACAAGGCATACTTTATAAACCAGAGAATTTCGATCCAAATAAGAAATACCCTATGCTGGTTTATTTTTATGAAAGATACACCGATAGATTAAACAGGCATTATACACCAAAGCCAATTAGGTCGGTTATAAACTTCACCTATTATACAAGTAATGGATATTTAATATTTGTGCCAGATATAAAATACAAAGTTGGATATCCGGGTCCTAGCGGATATAGCTGTGTTGTTGGGGGTACTAATTCCTTGCTTGATAAATACAATTTTATAGACGAGAAAAATATGGGTATTCAGGGCCAGAGTTGGGGAGGTTACCAGGTAGCATATATAGTAACCCAAACAAATATGTATAAGGCTGCAATGGCTGGCGCTCCTGTAAGTAATATGACAAGTGCTTATGGAGGAATACGCTGGGGCTCAGGAAGAAGCAGGTCGTTTCAATATGAAGAGACTCAAAGCAGAATTGGTGGTACGCTATGGGATAAACAAGATTTATACATACTAAACTCACCCTTATTTTTTGCACCAAAAGTTGAAACCCCATTATTAATGATGCACAACGACAAGGATGGAGCTGTGCCATGGTATCAGGGCATTGAATATTTTAACGCCTTAAGAAGATTAAATAAACCAGTTTGGATGCTGGTTTATAATGGAGCACCGCATAATCTTAGCCGACTAGCTGATGAAAAAGACCTTACCATTAGAATGCAACAGTTTTTCGATCATTTTCTAAAAGATCAACCTGAACCTGTATGGATGAAAAAAGGAGTTCCGGCGGTCGAAAAAGGAAGGGAGTTTGGCCTTGAATTATGCCATTAATAATTATACTTATTCTATAGCAAAAATAGTCTTGTAATTCTGTATTTCTAGACCTATTATCAGGATTATTCAAATTATAATTTATAATGACTATTAGCTAAAAATCTTATATTTGCACTTATAATTTTTTTTAGAATCGCAACTAAATCAGAAAAAAAGATGAAAAGATTAACTTATTTATTGATTGCCATTACGGTGATGATTGGCATCAATGCATGTAATAATGAAGTATCACAGAAGAAAACTATGACAAAAGCAATAGACAAGGAGAACATGGACATGTCTGTTAAGCCGGGTGATAATTTATTTCAATACGCTAATGGCGGCTGGATAAATTCTAATCCTATTCCGGATGAATACAGTCAGTATGGAGCCTTTACTGTTATCTATGAAGAAAACCAGGAACAACTAAAGAGCCTTGTGGAAGAGGTGTCGGCACAAAAAGACACTAAACAAGGAAGTGTAAATCAGAAAATTCGCGATTTTTATAATAGTGGAATGGACACTGTTAAAATTGAAGAGTTAGGAGTTAATGCTTTAGCCACTCAGTTGGACGAGATAACAAATTTAAAGACCAAAGAAGATATAGAAAAGCAAGTTGCAGTTATGCACCGCAGAGGTAGTTATCCTCTGTTTTATTTCTTTGCAAGTACTGACCAAAGAAACAGCAGTATGGAGATTGGTAATTTCTATCAAGGAGGAATCGGCCTTCCTGATATGGATTATTATATAAATGAAAGTGACAGAAGCGAAGGTATCAGACAAGCATATCTGGAGCACCTGAAAAAAATGTTCATTCTAAAAGGAGAGACAGAAGAGAGAGCCAAAGAAGCTGCAGAAACAGTAATGAATATTGAAACTGATCTGGCAAAGGTTTCCAGAACAAGGTTAGAACTTAGAAATCCTGTGGCAAATTACAACAAAATGACCTTGGATGAGTTAAAGGAACATTCTCCTGACTTTGGTTGGGATAATTATTTTGGCGCCTTAGGTGTTTCAGATCCGGGCGGAATGAATGTTGGTCAACCTGATTTTATTGGTTCAATGGGTAACATTTTAAATAAATATGATGTTGAAGAATGGAAAGATTATTTAACATGGAATTTGCTCGATAATTCAGCAAATTATCTAAACCAGGCATTTGTTGACCAGAATTTCGATTTCTTCGGAAAAACACTTTCAGGACGCAAGAAACTCCAGCCAAGATGGAAAAGAGTTTTAAATAATACATCCGGAAGATTAGGTGAAGCAATTGGTCAACTTTATGTTGAAAAATATTTCCCTGCTGAAAGTAAAGAAAGAATGCTTGTTTTGGTTGAAAATCTAAGAAAATCTTTCGCCAAAAGAATAGATGAGTTAGATTGGATGAGTGATACAACTAAGGCAAAAGCCCAGGAAAAATTAGCTTCAATAACAGTGAAAGTTGGTTATCCCGACAAATGGAGAGATTATAGTAAACTTGAAGTTACTCCCGACAATTACTATTTAAATGTTAGTAATGCCAGAGAATTTGAGTTTAATCGGAATATCGAAAAAATTGGAAAACCTGTTGATAAGACTGAATGGGGCATGACACCACAAACCGTTAATGCTTATTATAGTCCAACAAATAACGAAATAGTTTTCCCAGCAGGAATTCTTCAGCCTCCTTTCTTCAATAAAGATGCCGACGATGCTGTAAACTATGGAGCAATTGGAGTAGTTATAGGGCATGAAATGACTCACGGTTTTGATGACCAGGGAC
>PKTD01000316.1 GCA_002869315.1 Marinilabiliales bacterium
CAACAAACCAGGGCGACTTCTTATTCCCAATAAAAAAACTGTCGTTGTCAGCCTTGTGGGAACTTATCCATGAAATGCCAAAAATAATGGCAGTATATACTATGAATACCAGAAGTATCAGTTGTGGGTTCATAAATCAGATTTAAAAATTAGATGAAATATCATATTACTTTATATCTGGTTTTCAGAATATTAGCAAATTCAATTAAAGAGCCTACCATCATATCAGCGTCAATTTGCACCTTTTCTGGTGAATCATGAAGCACACTATACATCCCGGTATTTTTTGCAAATAAAATGTCACTAACTGAATCCCCAATAAATACAGATTTATTAAAATCAAGTTCGGGAAAATCCTGTTTTGTTTTTTCTGCCATATATGGCGATGGTTTTCTGCAGTTATTGGGATTTATGGCAAGATCAGGACAATAGTAAACCTTTGTAATCCTTCCTCCAGATTCAACAATCTCTGCTATCATTTTTGTGTGAATTCTCTCTAGTGCATCAGCACTCATGAGCGATTTACCTATCCCCTGCTGGTTAGTTATTATGAAAATATATTTGAACACCTTTGAAAATGTATTCAAGGCATCTTTAACACCCGGCAAAAATTCAAACTCTTCCCATCTACGGATATAACCACCAAATATCCTTTTATTGATTACCCCATCTCTGTCGAGAAAAAGGCACCAGTCATTATCTATTTCTTTGAGAAAACTACTCATTATAAGTTTGGAAACATTTTGTTTTCAATGATAAGGCAAATTATATGGCCAATTAAAATATGTGATTCCTGTATTCTTGCTGTATTTGTAGAAGGAACAACAATATTGATATTACAAATATTTTGCATTTCTCCCCCATCGCGACCGCTGAAACCTATAGTGCGCATCCCAATCTCTCTTGCTTTTTCAAGTGCTTTGATAACATTGGTGGAATTTCCTGATGTACTTAAGCCTATTAAAACATCATTCTCACGTCCTGCGGCTTCTACCATCCTGCTATATACCACATCGAAGGAATAGTCATTGGCAACCGCAGTTATATAGGATGTATTAACATGTAGAGCTTCGGCATAAAGCGGAGCCCTGTCAACTTCAAACCTGCCAGAAAGTTCTGCGGCAATATGCTGTGCATCAGAGGCTGAACCACCATTTCCACATAATAATATTTTACCACCATTTTGCAATGTTTTTATGCAAACATCTGCAGCATCCTGGATTTGCAACAAAATAGTTGAATCAGCCAGTATTCTTTCCTTAGTTTGTATGGAACTTCTTATTATATCTTCTATATTCATTTGTTTTATTTTTCCTTTAATGATGCCTACATTATAATGCAAGGCAAATTATATTAATTATCACACTTCAGCCATTAGCCTTTATCTTCTGTTTCATCCTGAAGCAAATTATCTCTATAAGCTTTTAGTGTATTGGCTTTGGATATTACTCCAATATATTTTTTACCATTAACAACAATTAAGTTATAATTTCCTGTGTTATTAAATTTATTAATCACTTCCGGTATTTCAGAATACAGTTCAACTTTTTCATCCTCAAGCATTTGATAAAGGTAATTAGTCACCGGTTCATCGTATTTTTCTTTATCAAACATATCTTTTCTTATTTCTTCTAACGAAATAATTCCAATGAATGTTTCATTATAATCAACTACTGCAAAAATATTCCTTTTGGCCGTCTTAACAAGTTCAATTAAACTTCCTAATGTTTCATCTACTTTAATGGTTTGTACATTTTTCTCAACCAAATCTGAAATCTTCATATTTTTAAGTACCGACTTATCTCTGTAGTGTACAAATAGCCCCTGAGCCAGTAACTGGCTGTGAAATATAGAATGCTTATTAAATTTACGTGCAATTAGGAAAGCTATTGAAGTTGAAAGCATTAGCGGAACAATAATTTCATAACCATTTGACATTTCTGCAATTAGAAAAATAGCAGTTAAAGGAGCTTGCAGCACTCCTCCCAATACCGATCCCATCCCGATAAGGGTAAAATTACCCTCATGTAAGTCCAAACTGGGAAATACATCATTCAGCAAACGGGAAAGAGCAAAACCGCCAAAACCTCCCATTACAGCAGCAGGTGCAAAAATACCACCAATTCCTCCTGCTTCACTGGTAAAACTTGCAGCAAGCACTTTTGTCAGCATTAAAAAAATTGTAAATCCAACTAAAACATAAATACTTTCATTATTTGAGAAAAACGTATGATCCATTAACTGATTAGCATTTCCACTAACTATCATTCTTATAGAATCATATCCTTCCGAATAAAGGGGTGGGAAAATAAAGATTAAAAGTCCTAACAAGAGGCCTCCAATAGCAGCTTTTAACCAGATACTTTTAAAGTTTGAGAATACTCTAATAATTTTAAAATGTGCCCAGTGAAAATACACAGCGATAAAACCTGTTGCTATACCTAAAATTATAAAGAATGGTATGTCGCTAATAATGAATTGCTGGGTTACCTTAAAGTGTACCAGAAACTGCTCAGATAATAGCATTTTTGTAGTAACTGCGCCAGTTACAGATGCTATTAATAAAGGAATAAGTGATGCTGTTCCCAAATCGAGTAGCAAAACTTCAAAGCCAAAAATAACTGCTGCAATTGGTGTAGTAAAAATCGAAGCCATTGCTCCTGATACACCACACCCTATTAGCAAGGTTTTATGCTTATAACTGAGTCTGAATATTTGCCCCAGAGTACTACCTATGGAAGCTCCTGTAGAAATAATTGGTGACTCAAGACCAATGCTCCCACCAAATCCAGCGGTTAATGAACCTCCGATTATTGATGAAAAAACCTTATGTCGCTTCATACTTCCATCCAACTTTGAAATCGAATACAGTATACGAGGTACTCCATGCTTTACATTATCTCTAATAATATAACGTATAAATATGATAGTCAATATAATACCCACCATTGGTAGGAAAAGAAATATATATATCTGATCGTTTGGATCGAAATAGGAAAACAGGAGATCTTCAATATTATATACTGTTTTTTTTAGCACAAAAGCTGCTAATCCCGAAAGCAAACCAATAATAATACTTAGCAAAATAAGAAAAAACCTATCGGAGATATTGTTTGCTCTCCACCTAATAAATTTAATCAGATTTTTGCTCTTATACATATGTTGCTTTATAATACAAATCTAGGAAAAATTAGGATAAATTGTATTATGCATTTTTTTATAAAATGCTTTGAAAAACTAATATTAAATGATAAGGCTGAGGTAATAGGAAAGATGAACAGCTAAAATTCAAAACTACCTAAGTATTTCATTTGCATAATTTTGCCAACTCATTTTGGCTGATGTTTCAGCAACATTATTACGATCAATGGGCTCATCAATTGATTTGATCATAGCTTTACTCATCGACTCAACATCCTCTGGTTCTGCAAGATAGCCATTGAACCCATCCTTTACAGTTTCAGGAAAATGTCCAACTTTTGTTGCAAGCATAGGCATTTTAAAATTATATCCTATGGATTCAACACCCGATGGGGTTGCATATGAATAAAACAACATTATCGAGTCGCTTACCTGAAAATACTTTGCAACCTCTTCATTGGGAACAAATTCATTATCGATATATACTTTGTCGTTCAATTTTAGTTCATCAACTAATGCAAGAGGATTATAGTCTCTTTCATCGTCTTGCTTTTTTAGGAAAACTGATTTAGCAAGGCCAAATACAGTGTTTTTAATTTTAGTAATTATCTTTTTATTATCCAATGTATTCCAGAACGATTCCCCGACTATTAACAAGCTAACGTCATCTCTTTGTTTGGAAACAAGTTCGAAAGCCTTAATTACATTGTGCAACCCTTTGTACTTTCTGATAAATCCAAAAAACAGAAATACATTTTTGTTGAGGTTTAGATCTTTTTTTGTTTTTTCGATGTTGAAATTTTTATCTGGCGAAAACATATCATATACAGGATGAAACAGTTTATGAACTATTGTTCCGTCGCCTTTAATTTTGCTCCCCATTTCCACTACTTCAAACACTTTGTCTGGAAATAGTGTTTTTAGTTCATCTGCAGTTTTAAAAGCGTGAACAATGTATGAGTCAGCGCTTTTAATACAAAATTTGGTTAATCTATTATCGAGGGCACTTCCCTCCTTTTGAATAACAAAATGTAAATCGAAATAAATTTTTGCAGTTGTATTTCTTTTAAGTTTAGCAGCAATTCTTCCCATTGGAATTCCTTGAATTGCAATAGCCCATTGAAAGATAACTTTATTAGGGTTAAGTGAGGAGATTAATTTAACAGTTTTTGTCCAGGTAGCCGGATTATTATAATTAGTAATATAATGGACTTTAATTCCGGTACCCTCCAACTGATCAACTTTGCTCTTCCTGTCAATGAAATCTCTTGGAATTATAGCAGGATATTGTTGAGTCCAGGAAACGATATGTACATCTACATTTAACATTCTGTCGAAAGCCTTAGCCAATGAAGTATTATAATTAGCTATACCTCCTTTAAACATAGGTCCTGGACCGAAACAAACTATGGTTTTTTTACTCATCAAACTACAAATTAACTAAATGCTGCTAAAAAGATTCTAAATTTCCATAGAGAAAATCAACTATGAAAAATATAACCTTAGGTATATGTTTTTACTCTAAAAATAAACTTAAAGGTCATGATTTATGCATTTCCTATAATCTACTTTTTGCTTTATCATATACTCTCTTCATACCTTCTTCCAAAGAAATCTTTGCTTTCCATCCAAATTTCTTCTCTACCAGGCTCATATCGCAATAACGAGAGTGAACACCTACAGGTTTATCAAGTAGAGGTTTAATTTCAGGAGAATAACCTGCAAATTTTGTGAATACCTGAATAAGATCGAGGAAAGAAGTTAATTTACCAGACCCAATATTATATGCTGAGCCGTCGCTAACATTATCCATTAAAATTTGAATAAAGTCAATAATATCATCAATATGCACAAAATCGCGTCCTTGCTTTCCTGATCCCCATACTTCAAAAGGATTTTCCTGTTTAGCGGCTCTGGCAGCTATTGCAGGTACTGGATAATCAGTTTCCTGATCTTCGCCATAGCCCGAGAAAGGACGTATACACACTATAGAAATGCCATAATGTTTTGCAGCAATTTGAGCAAGAAATTCACCGGTAAGTTTTGTCCAGCCGTATGTCATTTCGGGAGTTCCAAGATTCTTCTTAAAGTCGATATCTCCTTCCCTTAAAGCTATTGCACCATCAGTAGTTTGTAAACTTGTTGGGTATGCAGCGCTAGAACTAGGATATAATACTCTTTCGGGCTTATGGCGTGTTATCCAGTAAAAAAATTCTGAATCTATACTTAAATCAAGTGCAACCATCAAGGGATCACCATCTATTTTTAGTCTTCCTCCAACAATAGCAGCAAAGTGAAATACATCATTAAAATTATTAAAATCCAGTTTATAAGTATCTTGAATATATCGAGGGTTCTGCCTCATATAAAACAACAAATTTCTAAAATCACCTTTCCAGAAATATAGTCTTTCATCTTCACCTATGATTTCTAAATCACCATCCATTTTGGATACAAAGTCACCTTCGTACCATTGTTCAGGATGACGACCTATAGATAAGTCATCAACCATAAAAACCTTATCATCAGTGGTTTTTAATAATCTTTTAACCACATTCCTTCCTACAAATCCGCAACCACCGGACACCAAATGTATTTTCATTTATTAATTATTTTAATTGTTTTCTCAATTCCAACTATTTTGTTGGGTTATCTTTAAAATTTACTTTTTTCTTTATATGATATATATTTTTCTTGGCTGAATTTCTGGATATCATTTCTCCCAGGAAACCTGCCATAAACAATTGTGTACCAATAACCATAGCCAACAATCCAAAGTAAAACAAAGGCCTTTCTGTCATTTTGTAAGCCGCTTCAAAGAACTTTGTATACGCCAGATATGAAGCAATAGCAAAACCTATTAAGAAAATAAAAGTTCCCATTGCTCCGAAAAAATGCATCGGACGTTGTCCAAACTTTGAAATAAAATACAATGACAATAAATCCAGATAACCTTTAAGGAAACGGTCGAGTCCAAATTTTGTTATACCATATTTCCTTTTTTGATGAACAACTATTTTTTCACCAATTTTTGTATATCCTTCTTTGCGAGCAATAATTGGTATATATCGATGCATTTCACTGTAAAGTTCAATGCTTTTAACAGTTTCATTTTTATAGGCTTTAAGCCCACAGTTCATGTCATGCAATTTGGTTTTAAATAGCCGTCTTGTTGTCCAGTTAAAAAAACGAGATGGCATATTTTTCATCAACTTAGAATCGTATCTCTTTCTTTTCCATCCAGATACAATGTCAAAGTCCTCCTCCATAATCATTTTATACAGACCTGGTATTTCATCAGGGCTATCCTGTAAATCTGCATCCATAGTAATCACCACATCACCTTTTACAATTTTGAATGCTTCGTTTAGGGCTGCTGATTTTCCATAATTTCTTCTGAAAGAAAGTCCCTTTACCTGCTCATAATCATTCGATAATTTTTCAATGACTTTCCAGGAATTATCACCTGATCCATCGTCAATATAAACGATTTCAAATGAAAAATGATTGGATTTCATTACTTTTAAAATCCAATCATTAAGTTCATTTAGCGATTCCTCTTCGTTATATAAGGGAACAACTACTGATATATCCATTTTATTTTTTTTCTAAGCAATATTTGTATCTTCTCGCTTGGCAAAGATAGAAATTAATAAGGAGAAAACCAGAGAAACTATAGTATACCAAATAATGCTTGTAACTGCCATAAATACTGGTTTTGTAAATATCTCAACCATACTCATCTGTTGTTCCAGAGCTTCATCGCTGATATTTGGTGCCCTTTGTAAGATACCCTCCTCAGCTTGCACAAGTGCTTTTTCAACTATTGAAGGGTCTATATAATTAACATAGATAAATATGAATATTGCTAAGACAACTGAAGCAAATAATCCTGTTAATGTGCCAACTGAAACACCTTTTCCATAAGATAAGAATCCATTTTGTTGTTTATCCCGAAAATTTGTGATTACATAAAATAGAAATACTGCTGTTATAACATAAGAAACAATTCCCAGCCAAGTATTTTCGTTAAGCTCTAAAATATAGAGTATTAGAGAATAAATAACTAAAATTATACCCATTAAAAAACCGTAGGTAATCGATGGCATAAATGCCGATTTACTATTATTATCCATTTTCTTAGATTTAAATTTATGTAAAAGTAAAAAAAACTTAAATATTTGTTGCAGATTTAGAAACAATATTTACTTTTGCCGCCGGGTAAGTCTCATACGACCAGCTCCTGCTGAATTCCCCCAGGTCCGGAAGGAAGCAAGGGTAGGCGGTTGTAGCGGTGCGATATGAGTAGCTTACCCTTTTTTTATGCCCACATTCTTGCTTTCTATAATATAAAATACTGATATACTGTGCTCTACAATTTCAGCAATACTAGTCGGTTATAAATATTTTTATTGTTTTTAATAGTATTATTTTATTTCATAAATCCGATTAAATTTGTCCTCAATAAAACTAAAACTATGTTGTTGAAAATACATCCGGAGAATCCTGAGAACAGACACATTAGAAGAGTAGTTGAAACTCTGAATAAGGGAGGAACTATAATTTTCCCAACAGACACTGTTTATGCTGCCGGGGCAAGTGTATATAAACCTGCAGCTTTTGATAAATTAATTAGTTTAAAAGGAATAAAAAAAAAAGAAGCTCAATTTTCTTTTATATTTAATAATTTAAGTATGCTTTCAGGATTCACTAAGCCCCTATCTAATGATATTTACAGGCTAATGAAACGTAATCTGCCAGGTCCATTTACTTTTATATTAAATGCAAATAATAATGTTCCAAAAATTTTTCAAACAAAAAAGAAGACTATAGGTATTCGCATACCAGACAATATTATCCTAAACGAAATTGTTGAGCAACTTGATCGACCTCTATTGAGCACTTCTATTTACGACAGTGATGAAATAGTAGAATACACAAGCGACCCCATGTTAATTGAGTTAAGTTTTGAGAACAAAGTAGATATTGTAATTGATGGGGGTTTTGGCGGAAATATAGCATCTACGGTGGTGGATTGCACAAGTGATGTACCAGAAATTATTCGTCAAGGAAAAGGTGAATTAATAGAGTAAAAACCTGGTTTTAAGTAGTTTAATTTACATAGATAAAGATTCGTTTAGGATTAGTTTAAAAAAAAAATAAATTTTTCCTGAAAAAGATTTGTCTTAATAAAAAAAGTACTATTTTTGCACCTCCTTTTTAAGGGATGATTCCCTAGCTCAGTCGGTAGAGCAACGGCCTTTTAAGCCGTGGGTCCTGGGTTCGAGCCCCAGGGGGATCACATAACATTTTTTACCCCTTGACATTATATGTTGAGGGGTTTTTTTATGGGTATAATTTTATGTAATTTGAAGTAAATAAGACAAGATAGAACAAAGAAGAAAAAAGATAAAGGAAACAAATTTTTTATAAAAAGTTAACTATAATACTCTTTAAACTCATTTTTTTACCCAAACAATCCTTCTACCAATCCTCCATCATGAGAAATAGTTTGACCGCTTACGTATCTCGATAAAGGTGATAACAGCCACAGTGCTATACTTGCCATTTCATCAGGACTTCCCATAGGCTTGATTGGTAAATTTTTCTCGAAAACTTGTTTGGCCTCTTCTTCAGTAATGTTTAAGTTCGAGGCCGTATTTTTGTAAAGCCTTTTCATAGCTGAAGTTTCGTGATATCCGGGCGCTAGAATATTAATTGTAATTCCTTTATCGGCAACTTCTCTGGAAAGAGTTTTAGCCATGCCTACAATAGCAGGTCGAAGGGCATTACTTAAAATTAAATTAGGCACTTGTTGTTTAACAGAAACACTTTCTATATAAACAATACGTCCATAATTATTATTTACCATAATTGGTATCAACTTTTTTGTAAACGAAATTTTCCACCTAACTACTGTATTCCAAGCATTTTCCCAACTCTCCATATCAATATCAAAAAAATTACCGGCAGGAGGACCACCGGCATTCATTAATACACCTGATAACTTTCTATCGCCTATAATTTCAATAACTTTGTTTTGAAGTTCTTCCGTCATAATATCTCCTGAAAGCGTAATAATTCTGTCAGCAAATAGACTTTTTAAACTCTGCAATTTATTTTCTGTTCTGCTTACAGCGATTACATCAGCCCCTTCTTCTGCTAAAAGTTTGGCAATTGATCTTCCAAAGCCTGCTCCTGCCCCACCTACGATAAATAAGTTATTTTTTAGTTTTAAATCCATAATGAGATTTTTATTTTATTATCTTTTTATTCAACAAAAATATATCAAAAATGCAACTTAGTTGAAAATGGAATGTAATTTTAAATATTTAAAACCAATTCAATAATATCGCAATTTATGCATTAAAATACCTACTTTTGCAGCCAATTTAAAATATGGAATTGAAGCATAGTCAGATAATAAAGGGTACAATTGCAATAAGTATTGCAGCCATTTTATGGGGATTCGACGGTGTAGTACTAACACCAAGACTTTACAATCTTGAGGTTTCCTATGTGGTTCTTATACTGCACCTTATACCCTTTCTTTTAATGAACATATTCTTCTTCAATCAGTACAAGCAATTGAAGAATTTTGTTCGCCAGGATTATCTTTTATTTGCCATGGTTGCTTTTTTTGGCGGCAGTATAGGAACAATGGCAATTGTTAAGGCTGTATTTCTTGTCAACTTTGAACATCTAACAGTAGTAGTCCTTTTACAAAAATTACAACCGATATTTGCAATAATTTTAGCAAGGATAATACTTAAAGAAAAAATACGTCAACATTTTGCTTTATGGGCAAGCATAGCAATTTTGGCAAGTTATTTCCTTACTTTCGGGTTAAATTTACCAAACTTTAATACAGATTCAAATACAATTGAAGCAGCACTTTACGCCTTGCTTGCAGCCCTGGCGTTTGGCAGCTCAACGGTTTTTTCGAAAAAAATATTGCATAATCACAACTTTGTAACAGCCACCTTCTTCAGGTATATGTTCACAACAGTGTTTATGATAATTTTTGTTTTGGCAACAGGCTATTATACAGAAGTTTATAAAACAACAAGCAACAACTGGCTATTTTTTATATTAATAGGTATCACCACTGGATCGGGTGCAATTTTCATTTATTATTATGGTCTGCGCAGGGTTAAAGCTATTGTAGCTACAATGAGTGAACTTTTGTTTCCCATTTCTGCGATTATTTTCGACTATCTAATTAACGATAGTTTATTATCTCCCATACAATTTGTAAGTGCTGCTATAATGGTTTTTGCACTTATTCGCTTAAATGCGAAGAAAAATTAAATTCCTTAAGTTTAGCTTTAATTGATTAATCTATTTACTATCTTTATGCAAACTAAATGGATAAAAATATGAATAGTGATATTAAACTAGTTTTTGCTGGCAGTAGAGTTGAAGGATTATTTTTAAGGGATTTACTTATGGATAATAATATTGGCAGCATAGTAAAAGATGCCCTGCAATCAAGTGTACAAGCCGGTTGGGTTGATGGGTTACCTGAGGATACAATAAGGATTTTTGTTGAAGATGAGTATTTTGACAAAGCAAAATCACTCATTGAAGAGTATTTCGCTAACAGAGATAAAAAAGATGATTAATGGAAACTTGCCTGCTTACTTATTATATTCATAATAAAGAAGTTAAAAGCACTTGTGATTTCAAACTTAAAATTGATCAGGAAACAATTGTCATATATGAAGTAATAAGAGTTATAGAAGGAAAGCCCCTATATGTAGAAGATCACATAAACAGATTCTTTAAATCCTGCGATTTACAAGATATTAAACCAATTATTAGTTCGAGGCAAATAATAAATCGCATAAAGACAATTATTGAGTTAAATAAACAGATTATTGGTAATTTAAAATGGGCCGTATTAAAATACGAAAGTGGCATACAAGATTTTGTAATATGGGCCTCCCCCTTCTTTTATCCAGGTAAAGAACTTACAAGAGAAGGAGTAAATTGCAGTTTTTACAAGGCAAAAAGAAAGAAGCCCAATTCAAAAACATTAAAGAATAAAGTTCAAAATGAAGTTCAACAATTTATTTCTGAGAAAAAGTTATTTGATGTAATACTACATGATCATAAAGGTAAAATTACTGAAGGTAGCAGAACAAATATTTTCTTTATCAGAAATAATACAGTGTTCACATCGTTTGATACTGATGTATTAGAGGGTATTAGCCGTAAAAAAGTAATTGAAAGTTGTTCCAGTTTGGGAATAGAATTAATAAAAAAAGACATTTATAAAGATGAAATTCAGACTTTCGATTTTGCATTTTTAAGTGGTACTTCAATAAATATATTGCCAATAAAAAGAATAGAAAACCATTATTTTAATACTAAAAATGAATTATTTCAGGAATTATTAAATAAATACATTTTAAAATCGGAAACTTATATTGAAAATTTTCAATGGAATTTGTAATTTTACTTTAAAAATAAAAGATTGAAGAGATTTAGCATAATTATATCGTTGTTTTTTTTAACACTTTTCATAGCAGAATCATTCGGGCAGTCGAAATCTGTACCAGAAGATTTTTGCATAAAAAATAACGAGTTTGAATTGTTCAAAAGAATTAATGAATTTCGCATTGAAAACGGGAAATCAACTATCGAAAACTCAATATCTCTTAGTTATGTAGCCAGATTACATGTAAATGATTTGCTCAATAACCATCCTGATACAAGTATTTGCAATCTTAGTAGTTGGTCGGATAAAGGAATTTGGAACGCATGCTGCTATAATACTTACGTTAATGACCCTGATTGCATGTGGGAAAAGCCAAAGGAAATCACAAATTTTACTTATCGAGGGTATGAACTAGCGCTATTTTTTGAAGAAAATTTTAACGTAGACTCAATTATCCAAATTATTCAATCAACTAAGCAGGCTCGTGATATGGTTCTTACAAATGGCAACTATCAAAAAAAGAAATGGATATGCGGAGGTGTTGGAATTAATGATCACTATGTATCCATATGGTTCGCGCAAAGAAAGGATAAGGCAGGTAGTCCAGAACTATGCCTTGAAGAAAAACCATTGAATGAAGAGAAATTGACAACAGAAACAAGTTTTTATTTGATTGTAGCTAGTTTCGAGTCAATAAAAGATGCAAGAGAAGCATTAATGAGACTTAAAAAAAATGGCTATAAAGAAGCCGGTATATTAAGGTCTGATTCAAACGTAAGGCTGTATATCAATAAATTTGATGGCCTTAAGGAGGCAATGTTTTTCAAACAAAATCTACCATATACATATAATGACGCCTGGATATTCAAGCAATAAAAATTTAGGGCAATAAACAATATCAAGAGCAAACAAAAAAAACTGAAGAAAATGGATATTCAAGAAAAATTTTGGAGTAGTTACAAAGGTCTAAAATTCTGGGTGATAGCAGCATCTTTTATTATCGTTGTTGCAGGACTTAAAATGGCCTCTAATTTAGTTACTATAATACTTATAGCCTTATTTCTTACCTCTATTTCATTATCACCATTCCTTTGGTTAAGAAAGAAAAAAATACCTGATATTATAGCTCTTTTATTAGTAATAATCGGGATTTTTATAATTCTTTATTTATTTGGCTTTCTATTGACTTCATCCATAGGTGGATTTAATGAAAAACTACCTTTCTATGAGCAGAAATTATTATCCTCCTGGGATACACTTTATACATATTTGTTTAGCAAAGGTCTGATTGACAGAAACTTTGATATAAGAAACCTTATTAACAGTCTTGATTTACTTTCCTCATCAAAAACATTTGTTTCTACCTTACCGCGAATTGTAGGAGATCCGTTTTTGGTTTTCTTCATTTTTATTTTTATGATGTTAGAAGTTAAAAGTTTTGGGAAAAAAATGAAGATTATGTCTCAAAAATCGGTAACAGGCTTAGAGAAAATCATTAAGAACATCAGGGTTTATTTTGGAATAAAAACCATTACAAGTTTAGCTACAGGTATAATAGTATATGTGGCCTTGTTAATTATAGGAGTTGACTTTGCTCTTTTATGGGGGCTACTGGCATTTATGCTAAACTTTATTCCTAGTATTGGATCTATAATTGCAGCTATACCTGCTATAATCCTGGCATTTATACAGTTAGGCTTCTTTGAAGGGATAATAACAGGAGTGGTTTATTTAATTGTAAACTCACTTATTGGCAGTATAATTGAACCTCCACTCATGGGAAGAAACTTAGGATTATCACCATTGATAGTATTCATTTCATTAATATTTTGGGGGTTTATACTGGGGCCTGTAGGTATGCTAATTGCTGCTCCCCTTACTATGATACTAAAAATTATTTTTGACAACAGAGAACAAACAAAAGACCTGGGTATGATACTTGGAGATGAAAGATCTATTAAAGAAGATTTATAAAAATTATGGATGATATAATAACATATATAGTTGTTTTCGGCTTAATTTTAATTGGCATAATCATCTGGCAATTCAGATATGCAAAACCACGACCTTTTTGGCTGTCATTTCAGATATATCCGGATTTAAAATTATGGGTACAAGTAGAAAAAAAGGATGGCAAACACAAATCTCTTATTATTAGGTGTGAAATTAAGCCTGATAATTATATCAAACTACCATATATTGAACTAATTGATAAAAAGAGAGAAAAAATAAAAATAGAAATTCCTAAAGAAACAGAAGGTATTATTGAAAAAACTAAAAATAAGCACCATATTTATTTTAAATTGGACTTTATAGAATTTTCTAATTTATTAAAAAACAATGATTACAAATTCTCAACGTTTAGGATTTGTGTTGAGTACAAAACTACCCAGGTTTTTAAATCACATGAACTTGCATTTGATAAGAAATGGACAATCTTTAAACCCGACAGTGGTACATACAATTAAACCTTTATTATTTGATTAAATAATATTTACACACTTATTAACTTAGTAATGTAGATAAAATAATACTTGTATGTAAATCTATTCCTATTATTTAATATATTTGTTATAATTATAGTAACAAAATTAATATAATGAAAAGAACCGTACTTATAGTTGATGATGAATTAAGTATCAGAATGTTACTTGAGAACTTTTTAGGAAAAACATACAATGTACATACCACTAATGATGGTGTAGAGGCAATTAAACTATTGGAAGACGGCAATATGCCCGATTTAATTGTTGCTGATATTCAAATGCCTAACATGGATGGCTATGAGTTTTTACAAAAGGTTAAAGAAAGTGGTTTTTTTAAGCATATACCAATAATAATGTTGTCAGGCATCGAAAGTAGTGTGGAAAGAGTAAAATGTTTAAAATTAGGAGCTAACGATTATGTTGTAAAGCCATTTAATCCAGAGGAGTTAGCAATAAGAATTGAAAACTTAATTAGTTAAATTTAATTCATCCCCATGGAGAATACTAAGCATTCACCATTACATTTAATATTTATTGGAACAAATCAAGAATTTATCGAAGAGTTACAAACTCACTCAGATAAGTTTATAATCAATCAATTTGATAACGGATTAAAAGCAAATACGTTTATTAATTCAAATGATCAATTTGATGCGATTATTTGTGAAGCCTACATACAGGGAATGAATGCAATGGAGTATGCAAAACTATTGAGAGGAAACGTAAAGTTTATTAAAACTCCTATTATCCTAATTGCCTTCGAAAAAGACAATGATTTAATGAAGAAAGCCTTTCCTAACAAAGGAACTATTGATGATTTATATATTGCTCCATTAAAAATTGAAAAAATACATAGTCGTATTATATCTTTAATAAAATATTATAATGAGTTAAGCGATAAAAAAGTTGTCAAAACCAAAAAGTATGAATATAAAATACCTTTTGTAAAAAGAACATTTGATATCGTTGTTTCTGCTACCATTCTATTACTTATTTCACCTATATTACTCTTAGTTGCTTTGGCAATTAGGTTAGAATCAAAAGGAGCAGTTGTATATAAAAGCAAAAGAGTTGGAACAGGATACAAAATATTTGACTTTCTTAAATTCAGGTCGATGTATACTGGTGCTGATGCAAAACTTGCCGAATTAAAGCATCTTAATCAGTATGCAAATAATAAAACAGAAAAGGACAAAAAGGAAGAACAGGATGAAATAGATAATAACTGTCCTGATTGCGCAAAACTACCTGAGGGTGAATTTTGCTCTCCTCTTCTCTATATTAAAGGTCAAAAAATTTGCGAAAGTTATTACTTCAAATTAAAAAAGGAAAAGGGCGAGTCGGCTTTCATTAAAATATCAAATGATCCAAGGATCACCAAGGTAGGAAACTTCATACGTAACACATCAATTGATGAATTACCACAATTGATAAATGTCCTTAAAGGAGATATGTCGATAGTGGGTAATCGTCCGTTACCTATGTACGAAGCAGAGTTATTAACATCAGACGACTGGAGCCTTAGGTTTATGGGGCCAGCAGGTATTACCGGATTGTGGCAGGTTGAACTGCGAGGAAAAAAAGGTGTTATGTCTGAAGAGGAAAGGAAGATGCTTGATAATCAGTATGCTAAGGATTACTCTTTTTGGGGTGATATTAAATTAATATTGCGCACAATTCCTGCATTATTGCAAAAAGATAATGTTTGATAAGAAAGTGTTAAAAAAAAATTAATAAAATATTGAATAACAACCTTTATTGTAAGATATATATTATTAGTTTGCACATTATAATAGATAGTATAGATAGACCAATAAAATGATAAAATCATATTCATTAGCCATATTAAAAAAGTTATTGCTGATATCAATACTGACATTTTTAAGTATTAATCTATATACTCAAAATCAAATTAATGGTAGTGGTCAGATTTTCAACCCATTAACAGATGATATTACCGAAAGATTACCTGCGCTAAGTGTACTAATCGACTCTTCAGCATTTAACTCACCAGATATGCTTTATGAAGATCTTAAGGCTGACTATTATAGATATGAACAAATATCAGCAGCCAGAGAGTGGTTAGATATGTTCCGTTGGAGTGTTGATTTGAACTTTGGAAAGTGGGATTATTGGGATTATCAAGAGCAAGCCCAAGCCTCAAATCCTACCACAGATCCATATTATTTTTGGAATAGTCAATCCTGGAGAGGTAACTATGCTGTTGGTTTTTATATTAGAATGCCATTTATTACTCTTATTGACAGAAAAAATAGAATAAATAAGCAAAAGAAGTGGATAGAGTTATCATTGACTCAAAAAGAAATTAATAAACGATTTTTGGCCGACAGAGTTATTAATATTTATAATGATCTTGTTAACTTCCAAAATCAAATTAGGATTTATAACGAATATCAAGGCTTTACTCTGCAGCAAATGCAAATGGCTAAAAATGAGTTCCTTAATGGTGAAATTACAACTGCTGAGTATACTCGACTAAAAGAAATACAAACTAGAGGATCTATAGAGTATACAAAAGTAATTGCTGAATTTAAGAAAAACTATTATGCACTGGAAGTAATTACCGGCATGCATTTTAACTTGATTACAATAATTAGATAATAATTAATATATGGATATTGGTCAATTCATAAAACTGTTTAAGCGCAACTTGTTAATACTAATAGCCATTCCACTATTATTGTCTGCTGTTGTATACTTTTTTACAAGAAATCAAACTCTTGTATATGAATCAGAAGTTCTCATATACACAGGTATTACTACTGGATATTCAATAGAATCAGAAACACAGCAAACTACAAACTTTTTTACAACGAGTGCACAGTTCGATAATATAATTGCAATGCTTAATTCGAGGCAAACGATAGTATCTACCTCTTTGTGGTTAATTGCGCAAGACTTATCCTTAGAACAATATAATAGTCAATATATTTCTCAGGATCACTTCAACAAACTACAACAATTCATGCCAAAAAGGATAAAGGATTTAGTTGTTGTAAATAATAAATCCGGTATTGAAAGAGAAAAGGAGCAACAAATACAAAACCTGGAAAAAGAAATAACCTCACTTGAGAGGGAGATATCCAAAAAGAAAAATATAGCAGCTCAAAACAAAATACGACAAGAAGGCTTTGTTGATCCTGGCTATGAGTCATCAGCAGGGGTTGGAAAGGAAAATGCAAATACTGATGATGAAAGCAACTTTATATACCATGAAGTTCAACAGGGTGAATCACTTTCAGAAATTGCAAGCCGTTATGGAGTTTCAAGAGGGCCGTTGATGGATATGAATGGACTAACCACTGAAAGTTTGTCAGGAGGACAATCAATAATTATCAAGAGGAATACACCTTCTAATATTAGTTCTAAATATCATACAGTAAAACGTGGTGAAACACTATATTCCATTGCCAAAAGATATGGTATAAACATAAGTAAACTTCGTGAGATTAACAATCTTAATAACAGAGCCTTAACTCCTGGACAAAAAATCATTATTGAACAGGGTTATAATACATCATCTAATTCAACATACGATTATGCTGTTAAACAGGTAACTCCTGATGTTGTTATTTCAACAAATACACCCTTAGTTACAAGCCAGTATGATAATTCCAATTCACTTAATAACAATGATGAAATTATTACTGCATTCGGAGAATCAAAAGGAGTTTTTCAAAAAGATCCAATTACACATCCTGGAGTAAACCCTGAAGATTTCCAAAAAACTTATAATAATTTACTCTCATTCTATAGTGCAAACGATACTAACTTCATATATGGTTTATTACATTATGGCCAGCATCCTCATTACAGTATAGCTAAAGTATCTCAAATACAAGTGTATAGAGAGAAAAACAGTGATATGGTAAAAATAATTTACAGCACTGATGACCCTGGTATTTGTCAGCAGACATTAAAAATATTATCAAAGGTTTTCATGAAGAATTATAAAATGCTTCGAGAAAATGAAACAAACCTTGTAATAAAATACTTTGAAGAACAGGTTGATTTAGCAGATAAAAAATTACAGGAAGCTGAAGACCGACTCCTCAAGTTTAATATGAAAAATAATATTATTAACTATTATGAGCAAAGTAAATATATAGCATCACAAAAGGAAGGCCTGGATTTATACTACCAGAATGAACAGGTTAGAATGGCCTCCTCATCGTCTGCATTAAGAGAACTGGAAACTAATTTAACTGCCAGAGATAGTATATACCTTAAGAGTGATGAGATAAATCAGATGAGAAAAGAATTGGCCGATATTGCAGAGGCTATTGTACTTAATGAATTATCTGAAAGTTACGATGAGCGAACTAAAAACAAACTAAATTTACTACGATTAAGGCAAAAGGAGTTAAAAGATAATATCAAACTATATGTTTACCAACTTTATCTATATAGCCACTCCACCCAGGGAATGCCCATAAAGACACTTTTAGAAAGTTGGCTTTCAAATACCCTTATTTATGAAGAAGCAAAGGCCGCTCTTGTGGTGCTAGCCAGAAGAAAAATGGATTTTGTAAGAACTTATCAGAAATTTGCTCCTCTTGGCGCGATGCTAAAACGTATTGAGAGGGAGATTAAGGTTGCTGAACAATCCTATTTAGAATTATTGAGAAGTCTGAATTCAGCAAAAATGAAACAGCAACGTCTTGATATGTCAACGAACATAAAGATAGTTGATCCGGCATTTTTCCCAATTTCGCCAAAGGCATCAAAAACAAAACTGCTAATTGCTGCTGCTTTTATGTTTGGTTTAATACTAGTTGCATTTACAATTTTAGTTCTGGAATATTTTGATTCTTCAGTTAAAAGTCCTAAGAGAGTTGTTTATGAAACCAAACTTAAACTTGCTGGTGCTTATCCACGCATAGGCTCAAAATCGCAAGCAAACGATCTTGTAAAAATTACAAATAGGCTGATTGATATTATAATTCAAAATATTAAGTTAGGCCTTAATTCAAATACAGGTCAAGAAAAGAAACCAAAAATAGTTTTAATAGTTTCCACCCAAAACCAAATGGGTAAAACTCTTATAGGGCATAAATTAGCAAACCGTTTTAGAGATATGGGTAAAAAAGTTCTTTATGCAAACTATAGCAAAGTAGAAGATACTAATAGTATTGAAGAAGACTATAATTATTCATATACTTACGAGGTTAAAGATGATTTTATCGACATTGAATCTATCCCGCAACTACTTGGTGGCAAGAATATTAGAAAGGAAAATTATGATTACGATTATCTGTTTGTAGAACTTCCATCGATAGTATATAATAACTACCCATTGAAACTTATTGGCGAAGCCGACAGTATTTTATTTGTAGTTTCTGCTGCATCAAGCCTTCAGGTAGCTGATAAAACTGCATTAGAAACTTTTAAAGATTCAGTAAATGTGGAACCTATGGTAATTCTTAATGAAGTTGAACTTTATAATCTGGAAGATTTACTTACATCAGTTCCAAAAACAAAACGTCAGGCTGCTATTAAGAAAGTCAAATACATTCTTACCTATCCTTTAAAGTATAGGATAAAAATTAATAAAGAGGATTAATTAAGTGGCAAATCTAGCAACTAAAATACTAAAGAATAATAACTTCCTTTCTTTAG
>PKTD01000024.1 GCA_002869315.1 Marinilabiliales bacterium
AAAATGGATGCAGTTCAATGGATAGTGTTATTATTAATACTCTTGCACTGCCAGAAACAAATATTGTATATGATGGTGAAACTATGGTGTGTCAAAATTCCATTCTAGAGTTTGTGGCTGAGGGGGCTGATAATTACTTATGGAGTAATGGTGAAAATTTGGATACTCTGGAATTTATAATTGAATCGGATACACTAATTGAACTAATAGGTGAAAATGATAATGGCTGTATAGCTAGTGATACACTATCTATAGGAATTCTTGAAGTAGAACAAGTTACCTTAAGTGGCTTATTGCCAGTTTATTGTAATAATGATCCATCGGAAATACTAATCGGGACACCTTCGGGTGGAGAGTTTGCAGGCGATGGTATGGTTGGAGATGAGTTTAAACCCGCTTTGGCTGGAATAGGTTCTCATACTATTGTCTATAAGTATACAAATGCTAACAGTTGTTTAAGTACTGATTCGGCAACCACTATAGTATATGGTAATGAATCAGTAATTGATATTGGTGATGACAGGATGATCAATCCCGATGAAACCATTGAACTTGATGCAGGTTCAGGATTTGATAATTATTATTGGTCCAACGGATCAAAATATCAAAACATCACAATTTATTATAGCGATTATCCTCCGGGTAGTATCATAAGGTATGTTGTTATTGGTGTAATAAATGGATGCACCACACAGGGAGAAGTTTATATAACATTTGCGAATCCAGAAGGAATAGAGGACGCTATAAGTAATAAGTTTATTATTTATCCAAATCCAAATAAAGGCATATTTAATGTTTCCTACCTGGATGAGGTTAGAGAATTTCAAATTATTTTATACGATTACCACGGCCGATTAATATTTAAAAAAGATGTTGAATGTAATCTTGATTGTGATGCTAAAGTAGAACTGCCTAAATTACCTAAAGGATTGTATTTAATAAAAACCATCAGTGAAAAAGGTGTATCATCAGGTAAAATAGTAGTCAGGTAATATTATTAATCCGTAACAGATTTCCAAAAAAACTAAATTTGCAAAAAATTAAAAACTATGGCAAAAATACTAGGCATTGGGAATGCCCTCGTCGACTTATTAATACAAATTGAAGAAGATTCATTTTTAGAGGAATTAAATCTGCCAAAAGGAAGTATGCAATTGGTAGAAAGCGATATAAAAGATTTAATTGCTCAAAAGAGTAGTAATTTGAAAAAGAGTATGGCCTCAGGAGGTTCTGCTGCCAATACTATTCATGGACTTGCACGCTTAGGCACTGAGACTTCATTTATTGGAACTGTAGGGAATGATGAAACAGGTGATTTCTTTATTGATGATCTAAAAAAAAGTAATATTAATCCTTTATTAAATATTGGTGAAAACCCTTCGGGTTTAGCAAGTACATTAATTAGTAAAGATGGAGAACGAACCTTTGGAACGTATCTGGGTGCAGCTGTTGAATTAAATGATGTCCATTTGAAGGCTGAGCAGTTTTTAGGACACGATTACTTGCATATTGAAGGTTACCTTGTTTTCAATAATAAACTCATTGAGAGAGCCCTAATTTTGGCAAAAGAAAATGGACTTAAAGTGAGTCTGGATTTGGCAAGTTATAATGTTGTGGAGGCAAATCTGGATTTCCTTAAGGAGATGATATCAAAATATGTTGACATACTATTTGCCAATGAAGAAGAGGCTAAGGCTTTTACCGGGTTGGAGCCTGAAGAGGCCCTGGAAGAAATTTCAAAAATGGTTGATATTGCTATTGTAAAAGTTGGTAAGGAAGGCTCTTTTATTAAAAGCGGTAATGAAAAAATTAAGATTGGTGTTATTGAAGCAAATGCTCTGGATACTACAGGAGCAGGCGATTTATATGCAGGAGGATTTCTACATGGATTGGCACAGGGAAAAGATTTTGAATACTGTGGTAAATTAGGAGCTCTTTTAGCTGGAACAGTTATTCAGGATATAGGAGCAAAAATATCGGATGAAAACTGGCATGAAATTAAGGAAGAAATAGCAACTTATTAATTGAAAGTATATTAAATAAAAAGGGGGCCTTGTAAAGCCCCCTTTTTTGATTTACTTAACCAAACATCCCTCTGGGAACGTGTGTTATAAACTCCATCTATAAAGATGTATACTAATACTTACTACTGAATTATTAGTTTTTTCGTAAGTTTATTTCCATCAATAAACATATTAATGAAATAAACACCTGTATCTAATGAACTTAAGTTTATTTCTGTAATTCCTGAGTCAGGTGTAAAATCAATAACATTTTGTCCTAAAAGATTTACTATATTAATTCTTTCCATTTTAACTGGAGAGTTAATATTAACCATATTATTAGCTGGATTAGGATAGATGTTTATGAAATCAACCAGATTGTTATTAACTGATAAAGGCATAGTTATATCAACTAAACTATATTTATAGTCACCTTCAGGGAAACCTTCTCCTGCATATGCAAACTGATCACCTTCCTGCTCATTTTCATTTAAAATAGTATATAATACTCTATACTCTTTGTTTGAGGATGCTTTCCAAATCATAAGCGATATAGGATTACCAGGAGTATAACCATTATTGTATCCATCTTCTAAACCACGGAACATATTAAGAGGATTTCCAGTAATATCATCCAGACTTGCAATTCTTGTTGCTCCAACCATTTTATCACCATCAAAAGCAGCTACTTCATCACCTACTTCTAAATCTTCTCCCTGAAGATAGAAAGTGAATATTGCTGCATCTGGATTACCTATTGGTTTTGTGAAATGTACAGGATCGTTGTTAAAGTAGGTCTTAGCATTCATCATAGGTGGTAGAGCAGGATAAACAAGATCTACGGTTCCTTGTACAGATCTATATACAATATAACCCTGTCCTGGTTCAGTTTCTCCAATTTGGTTATCCCATTCTCCAAGTGCAGAGAGATATCTTAACATTTTACCATCCCATTGTCTTACATAACCTAATGCATTTACATCTTTGATGCTTGCAAACGCTGCTTCAGCATCTAAAGTATAATCAGGATAATAAGAAATGAAATTAGTATTTTCATCAATAGTAATGGGAGTATTATAAGCAATTGGAATACCAGT
>PKTD01000130.1 GCA_002869315.1 Marinilabiliales bacterium
GGTCCAGTTTCTTAAATAGTTTTTGCTTATCAATAGGTTTTGAAATATAATCATTACAACCCGCTTCTAAGGTTTTTTCTCTGTCACCTTCAAGTGCGTAAGCAGTTTGTGCAATTATGATAATTTCTTTATTGAACTTTCTTATTTCTTTGGTGGCCGAAATACCATCCAGGATTGGCATCTTTATGTCCATCAAAACTATATCTATATCAGGATTTCCCTTTACAATGTCTATTGCATCTTTTCCATTAGTAGCATGTAAAAGTTTGTATTTTCTTTCTGAAAGAACATCGGTAAGATAAATTGATGCAAAATCCTCATCATCTACGATTAATATCTTTAGGTTTTTGTTTTTTGGATTTTTCTTACTTATTATTTCATTTTCACTTTTAATATGGGGTAAAGTGAAAAAGAAAGTTGAACCTTTTCCTGGTTTCGATTCCAGCCACATTTTACCTCCCATTAACTCTACATATGATTTTGAAATTGATAAACCTAAACCTGAGCCTTCGAATGCTTTTTTATCTTCTATGTCGGCTTGCACAAACCTTTCAAAAACAGCATCTTGTCTGTCTTCTGAAATTCCAATACCATCATCCTTAACATAGAATATAATTCTCTCTCCACTTACGTTAAATCCTATTTCTATGGTCCCTTCCTTTGAATATTTAATTGCATTTTTAATAAGATTGTTTAAGATTGTTCTGAATTTATCTTTATCAGTTTTCAATAGAGTTTTTGCATCTTTCTTTGTTAAATTAAGATCAATCGAAAGTCCCTTGTCTTCTGCTTCTGCCATAAAAAACGAACGTATATTTTCTAATTCAGATTTAAGGCTAATACTAGTCAGGAATAATTTTGCTTGGCCGGTTTCTAAAATTGAAATGTCCATCAATTGGTTAAGCGTATTTAGCATTCGTTTACCACTAATTGAAATAACATCTATATAACTATTCATGTCTTCTTGAGTGATATCGGGACTTTTTAGTAAATCGGCAAAGCCAAGTATCCCATTCATTGGGGTTCTTATCTCATGGCTCACATTATGTAGAAAGGCAGTTTTTAATTTGTCAGCTTCCTTAGCTTTTTCTAAGGCTTCCTTAAGGTTTTTTGTGGTTTCTATTTGTTTAGTAACATCTCGGTGGAACCCAACAATTTGATTTTCACCATCAATTTCTATAGGGCATGCTGTAACATTTAAATGTATAATATTTCCATTCTTATGGTAGTGATCTACGTTTAAATTTACTATTTCACCTTTAATAATTTTATCCATTCTGGATTTAAATTCCTTTGCTGTCTCAGGTGTATCAAGGTCTTTAATATTTAATTTGGCGGTTTCTTCAATGGTATAACCATGCATTTTGGCAAACGACTCATTTGAAACCATTATGTTGCCCATTTGATCAATTATCCCGATTCCATCACCTGCATTATCAAATAAGGTTTTATATTGATATTCACTTTTTTTCAATAACTCAATTGCCTTTTTTTGGTCGGTAATGTTTTCTTTGACAGAAAGATAGTTTTTAATTTTTCCATACTTATCTTTAATTGGAGTTATAATTACATGTTCCCAGAAATATTCTCCACTTTTTGTCTTATTGTGAAATTCACCTTCCCATACTTTACCCGATGAGATAGTTTCCCACATCTTTTTATAATATTCATCGGATGTAGTCCCTGCATTTAATATTCTGGGGTTTTCTCCAATTGCCTCCTCAATAGAAAAACCTGTTACTTTAGTAAATGCAGGGTTTACATATTCTATTCTTCCTTCTGTATCAGTAATTACTATAGTATTGGCGCTTTGTTCAATAGCATGGTTTAGTTTAATTAATTCGTCCTGGGCTTTAATTCTCTCCGTAATATCAAAAGCAACGGCTAATAAACTTTTTTTTCCATCCTGAAAGGATCCTAAGGGCGTTAAATAAACTTGCCAGTTTCTAGAGGTTCCATTAATTGATGTGATATCCCAAAGCCCAATATCCTCAGTTTCTTGTTTATCAAAATATTCAGAAAATTTTATCTTCTTATTTCCTCTATTTATATTTAATTTTTTTGTGAACTCATCAAAGTTAGAAACTTCCTTTACATCAAATCCAGAATAATCGGTAAAACCTTTGCTAAGTTGTATTATGCTTCCATCTTCATTAATTATCATTACAGGATTAGGTGACAAAGCGATGGCAGTTTTAAATCTATCCTCACTTTTTTTTAATTCTGAAGTTTTCTCCTCTACTCTTTTTTTTAGTACTTTTTTGTCTTTCCTTAATTCATCTTCGGCTTGTTTTATCCTTAGCGTAACTTTTACTTGTGCTATTAATTCATACGGATCGATGGGTTTTGACAAAAATGAATCTGCTCCAATTTCCAGCCCTCTAATTCTACTTTTTGGATCTGTTTTTATTGCAGTAATTAGGATTATTGGTATATGATTAGTCTGATGATTTTCTTTGAGTTTATTACATGTTTCAAAACCATCCATTTCAGGCATAATGATGTCCAATAAAATTGTATCTGGCTGGTGTTCAATGGCTAAATCTATTCCTTCCTGACCAGATCTGGCAGTAATAACCTCACAATTTTTGAGTTGTGTTTTTAATACAGCCTTTAGCGTTACTAAATTATCTGGTTGGTCGTCTATTGCGAGTATTTTTTTCATAGCGCTTTTTAGTCGGTTAATTTATTTTAATATAATAAATTAGGTGTGTCAATTAAACTCATTTTTTAAACAAAACTAAAATGTTGTTAGTGACACTCATAAATGAAAGTCATGGTGTTCAATTAATTCAGCAGCGTTTAATAAAACTATTTTAGGAAGTAACAAAACAATTATTAACCAATAATACTCCCTAAATTTCAAATATATAGATTAAAATTATTGAATTAAAGGATTGCTCCTATTTATAATTTATATAAATAGTGTTTGATTTGAATACGATTAATAGGCTAAAAACTGGAACTAGGGCAGTACGTATTTAAATACTGCAGTGAAATGAGCAAAACTCCCCAATAGTACCCATATATGAAATATTGCATGGTTATAGGGTATTTTATTGATTAGGTAAAAGACAACTCCAATTGAGTA
>PKTD01000320.1 GCA_002869315.1 Marinilabiliales bacterium
TAAGCGTATTTATCGTGGCCAGGCTGTGAAAATTCCGGTAGGAAAATATGCTATTGTCAAAGAAGAAAAGGAATACTTACCCCCTAAAGAAGAAATTAAAAAGCCTGAAGAAGAGTTAGTTGACAATGATTTTGGAATATGTAATAAACAATATTTTAGATCAGCGGAGCCCATAAGAATTGCCTTGATGGTGCCATTATTCCTGGAAGAAGTTTCTGATAGTACACAGGTAGAAAAGGTATTAAGAGGTGACGCCACTGGCTTTCAGCCTTTCTCTTTCGTTAACTTTGTGGAAGGAGCTCAAATGGCCGTAGATTCCCTAAAGAAAATGGGCGTTAATGTGGAACTTAAAATATATGATGTTGATAAGAGTTTGAAGAAAACAACCAAAGTATTGCAGGATCCAGAACTAAAAAAAGCAGACCTTATAATCGGGCCATTCTATAGTCAGAATTTTAATCAGGTAGCCCTGTTTGCAGGGAATTTTGGAATACCTATAGTTAATCCGCTAACATATCGACAGAGCGTTTTAAGAGATTATAAAACAGTAATAAAAATTAAACCTGAAGAGACAACACAAATAGATTTGATAAAGAATCTGATTTCTCAAAAATTTGTCAATTCTAAATTATTCCTGATAACACAAAATTCATACAGAGATGCAGATAAGGTTCTGGAGTTAGAAAATACTCTTCGGCAAATAGAACTACCTTCCATAAGTTATAGTAATTTCGAACTTTATAATTATTCGGTTTTAGTTGCCATGCGTGATGAAGAATGGGTTGAAGGCGACTGGATGCCAAACTTCAACATAGAAGGTAAATTGCTCAATCCATCAACTTTAAATGAAACCATTGACGATACTACATATTTCGAAAATTCCTTACAAAGAATTAATTATATGACCGATGGATTCGAGAAGTTTATTAATAATGCATCGGCCTTAAGGCCAAATACTGTGGTGATTTATGGTCGTGATAAAGCATTTGTAATGGATGTGATGAATAGACTTAATGAGTTTCGGGATTCCTTAAATATTAATGTTGTGGGACTGCCCCTTTGGGAGAAATTTGATAATCTGGATATGGTGCAAATGAATAATCTTGAAACCATTACACCCATGTCGGATTATATTGATTATGATAGGGAGTATGTACAGGATTTCATTTATAAATTCCGCAATGAGTTTTATACCGACCCCGGTGAATACGGATTTGAAGCCTTCGACATTACCTGGTATTTTGCCAATGCAATTCACTATTATGGAAAGTCGTTCGACAAATGCCTGAGATATTTTAATCATACGGGCTTGATATCAAATATGAATTTTGAAATAGCCTATATTGGAAATAAAAGTCTTGTAAATACAAACTGGAACTTAATTCAATATCGTTATCTTCAGATGCGAAAAATACATTTAGAGAAATATAAAAAAGCAGTAGAAAATGAATCTAACTAAACTCATTTATTTCTCTATAATATCAATGATAATCATCAATTTACTAGCATCCTGTTCAGGAAATGTCAAAAAGTTATACTGGGATAATGGAAAATTACAATCGGAGGTTAGTTATAGTGATGGTATAATGCACGGGCCTGCAATATGGTATTATGAAAATGGAAATATGCAGCAGCAACTTACATATAATAATGGAGAAGTTGATGGTGAGATGAAAAGGTTTTATAGTAGTGGTAGTTTAGAGTCTGTTTCTATTTATAATAATGGATTGCTGAATGGTAAAGCCCTTACTTATAGTAGGCAAGGAGTGTTAATGAGTGAGGAAAATTATACTAATGATACATTGGATGGCCCTGTAAATAAATATTATTCTGATGGCAAACCCCAAATGACTGGTACCTATAAAAACGGATTGTTTCATGGAGCCTGGATATATTATGATGTTTATGGAAATATAGTGGGCTCAGCAAATTATAATGAAGGAAATGGATTATTAAAGGCCTGGTGGCCCAATGGAAATATTAAGAGGGAAGTCAACTATAAGATTAATTTAAAAAACGGAGCCGAAAAATCATTCGACTCCGATGGAAAACTCATTGAGGTTTTGTATTTTAAAGATGGTGTTCAAATACAGGACAGCATTAATTAATCTAGTTTGAAGTTAATTGGTAAATTAAAAGCAACTCTTACCTTTTTACCTTTTTGTTCTCCAGGTTTCCAGTTTGGCATTGATTTAATCACCCTCAAAGCCTCTGCATCTAATTCCTCTGAAACGCCTCTAAGTATTTTAGCATCTGTAATGCTACCGTCTGTATTTACCACATAACTAACAAATACTTTACCTTGAACTCCGTCTTTTTTGGCTGATTCAGGATATTTAATGTTTTCTCCCAAGTATTTATATAGTTCGCTTCTGCCTCCTGGAAACTCAGGCATGGTTTCTACAACTGTAAATACTACTTCGTCAGAATCTGTATTTTCTGTATTTGATTTCTCAGGAGGTGGTGGATAATCTTCGCCAGGATTATTTACCATTACTTCTTTTTCCTGCTTAACTTTATCGTCCATTGCGTCTGACTTTGGACTGCTGCATGCTAAAATTGAAATACCAAAGGCAATTGGTAAAACTATTGCACCCAGAATCATTTTGATTTTTGAATTTTTTCGTGTCATCATGTCTATACGTTTTTTTAAAAGTGGATAACTAAAATTATGTGTAATTGAATTTATTATTGGTAAACTACTATTGCGTAATAACAGCAGTTTATAATTATCTATGTTGTTTAATTCATTTAAAGTACCCTCGTCAGCCAGGTATTCATGAGTCTCGCTAAGGGATTTTTTAATGAGATAACTTATGGGATTGAACCAGTTTATAATTATTAGTATTTCAGCCAGTAATATATCAAGGCTATGCTTTTGCCTGATGTGGTTTTTCTCATGCTCAATAATACTTGTTGAAACTTCAGGCTTATTATAAATTTTGTCTCCAATAAATAGATAATTGAAGAAAGAAAATGCGCTGGAACTGTTTTTTAAAATAACATAATTAAATCCCTGATTATGATACTTTTGATTGTTGTTTATCAGTTTGATAATCTTAACGATTTTGATAATTAGGTTTATTAGTAGAGCCAAACTAATTATTAAATAGACCGGAATTATTAATTTTTCCCAGGATATAACAGCATTAGTATGTTCAGAAAGGTTTGCATTTATTGTAACTTCTTCTAACCAATAATTAAGATTTATTTTATTTACCAGAAGGGAACCAAAATTTTCGGATAAACTCAGGTTGAGTTTGATTAAAACTGGCGTTAAAATCCCTGTTAATACTATACTTATGAGTAGAATCCTATTAAATACAAGACTCTTTTGCTTACTGAAAAATACATAATACACTGTATAAAGTATGCTAATGATTATTGTTGACCTTACTAAATAACTTAATAGTAACATAATGTTAAGTTTTATTGTTCTTTATTTTTTCTTTCGGCAATCTGTTTATCTATTAATTGCTGAATTTCTTCCAGTTCTTTCAAACTTAAATCAGCGTCTTTTGTAAAGAAAGAAGCCAGAGATTTATATGAATTACCAAAATAATTTTTAATAAATCCTCCAAACTGTTTTTTACGATAGGATTCCTTCTCGATTATTGGAAAATACTGATGTGATTTTCCAAATGATTCATGGCCTACGGCACCTTTTTTTTCTAAAATTCTGACTATAGTCGACACCGTATTATAAGCAGGGTGGGGAAGAGGTAATTCCTTGATAATTTCTCTCACATATGCTTTTCTTAATTTCCATAGCACCTGCATAATCTCTTCTTCCGCTTTTGTTAATCTCACTAAATCACTCATATCTATATAAACTAAATTGTTAGTTGATTAAATCGATGTTAATGAAATATATACATACATCGTGCCAAACAACTAAAATTTTAGTTGATAATTTATTAATTATTAAAATACTGATAATTAAGGCTTATTAGCTATAAAAAAGTTACATCAATTATATGATTAATCTCACCTCTTATTTAGACCTGATATAAAATATTTATTTTTACTTCCTCAAACGTTATAGTATTGTTATTTGCAATACATTTGCGTCATCAAAATCTATCTTTGTTAATTGATTAACATTGATATTAAATAACAAAAAAATTGTTTAACAGATAAATATAAATATCATGGATTTAAACAACATAATGAACGAACTGGTGAAGAAACATCCTGGAGAATTGGAGTATCATCAGGCGGTACGTGAAGTACTTGAGTCAATAGAGGAAGTTGTAAATGAAAATCCTCAATTTGAATCGGCAGGAATAATCGATCGAATAATTGAACCTGACCGTGTTTTAACTTTCAAGGTGCCATGGATGGATGATGAAGGAAACGTTCATGTAAATCTGGGTTACAGGGTGCAATTCAACAATGCTATTGGACCATATAAAGGAGGGCTTCGTTTTCACCCTAGTGTAAATTTATCAATCCTTAAATTCCTGGGATTTGACCAGATATTCAAAAATGCTCTTACAACACTTCCTATGGGTGGTGGTAAAGGAGGATCTGATTTCAACCCAAAGGGAAAATCCGATACAGAAATTATGCGTTTTTGCCAGGCTTTTATGCTTGAACTATGGAGAATTATTGGTCCTGAGACTGATGTTCCAGCAGGTGACATAGGAGTTGCTGGTAAAGAGATTGGTTTCCTATACGGTATGTATAAGAAACTTCAAAGAGAGCATGCTGGTGTACTTACTGGAAAAGGATTAGGATGGGGTGGTAGCCTTATCCGTCCGGAAGCTACTGGTTTTGGTACAGTATATTTCGCCAAAGAAATGCTAGCCACAAAAAATGAAACTTTTGAAGGTAAAACTGTTGCTTTATCAGGATTTGGTAATGTTGCATGGGGAGCCGCATTAAAGGTTGAAGAATTTGGCGGTAAGGTTGTAACTCTTTCAGGACCTGATGGATATGTTTATGATCCTAATGGAATTACCGGCGAAAAGATAGAGTATATGCTTGAACTTCGAGCTACTAATATGGATATCGTTGCTCCTTATGCTGAAGAATTTCCTGAAGCTACATTTTATGAGGGAAAACGTCCTTGGGAAGTAAAAGTTGATGTTGCTCTTCCATGTGCTACTCAAAATGAAATTAATGAAGAGGATGCAAAAACTCTCGTTGCAAACGGATGTATGTGTGTTGCAGAAGGCGCTAATATGCCATCTACTCCTGAAGCCATGCATGTATTCCTGAATAGCAAAATATTATTCGGGCCTGCGAAAGCAGTTAATGCCGGTGGTGTTGCAACTTCAGGTTTAGAAATGACTCAAAATGCAATGAAATTAGCATGGACAAGAGAAGAGGTTGACGCTAAACTGCATCAGATTATGGTTGATATTCATGAGGCTTGTGTTAAATACGGAACTCAATCAGATGGTTATGTTGACTATGTAAAAGGAGCTAATGTTGCCGGATTCATGAAGGTTGCAAATGCAATGCTTGATAACGGTATTATTTAATAAAATAAATAAGTGTTATTTAAGGCTGTCTCGCATGCGGGACGGCCTTTTTTATTGCCCTCCGAAACTTTAGTGAAGGAGGGTTGTCATTGTTATCATTGTTATCATTGTTGTCATAGTTGTCATAGTTGTCACTGTTTAATAGCCTTTAACCTCAGTAATACGACATTCTCCACATGATGTGTTTGCGGAAACATATCCACAGGCTGTATTTTTACTACATCGTAATGGTCTGCCATTAAAGCTACATCCCTTGCCTGAGTTGATTGGTTACAACTCACATAAACTATCTTTTCTGGTGCAGCATTAATAATTTGTTTTACAACTTTATCGTGCATACCAGCTCGTGGCGGATCAGCAATTATTATGTCAGGTTTGCCGTTCTTATTAATAAATTCTTCATTTAGTACTTTAGCCATATCCCCGGAAAAGAACTTAGTATTTTCAATATTATTCAAATGCATATTTTCAGTGGCATCTTCAACTGCACTTTCCAAATATTCGATTCCGATAACTTCCTTTACTGCAGAAGAAACAAATGCTGCAATCGTGCCGGCTCCGGTATATAAATCGTATACCAATTCATCACCTTTGAAATCGGCAAACTCAAAGGCTTTTTTATAGAGTTGAAAGGCCTGTTTAGGGTTTGTTTGGTAAAATGATAACGGCCCTACCTTAAAATCGAAATCTTTTCCGCCTGTAGGCGATGGCATCTTTTCCATTATAAATGGATTTCCTTTAAACAGTCTGACTTCCAGATCACTAATACTATCATTTTTCTTTTCGTTAATAACATACATCAGTGATGTAATTTCCGGAAATTTATCAGTTAAATGTTGAAGTAAGTCCTTGATATCCATATCATCGTAACGGAAAATCATGATTACCATCAAATCACCTGATTCTGAAGTACGAATTATCATATTGCGTAATAACCCTTCCCATCTTCTTACATTGTAAAAAGTTAGTTCATGTTCTAGTGCATATTTTTTTACTTCCAGACGTATGGCATTGGAAGGATCTTTCTGCAGGTAGCAATGCTCTATATCCAGAATTTTATCAAACATTCCTGGTAAATGAAATCCTAGTCCGTTGGTATCTTCAGGTCCTCCTTCTTCCTTTGAAGGATCATAATCGGTCAACCATCTTCTGTCAGAAAAAGTATATTCCAGTTTATTACGGTAATAATACTCATCATGACTGCCTATTATTGGTAAAAATTCTTCATATTCTACTTTGGCAATCCTTTCGAAAGCATCTTTTACCTGCTTCTGCTTGAACTTCAGTTGTGTTTCGTATGACATATGTTGCCATTTACATCCTCCGCATAAACCGAAGTGTGAGCATTTTGCTGCTACTCTTAATTCTGATTCTTTATGGAAATTGGTGATTCTTGCCTCAAAGAGGTTTCTCTTCTTTTTGTAGGCCTGTGCATCAACAATATCTCCGGGTGCTCCAAATGGAATAAAAACAACTCTCTCGTCGGTTTTTGCTATCGCTTTTCCGTCAGATCCGGCATCTATTATTTCCAAATTTTCAAGTAGTGGTAATGGTGCTTTTTTTCTTCTTGCCATTATAAAATTTTTAGGCGGCAAAGATAGTAAGATTAGTGAGCAAGAATAATTAAGGTGACTATGTTAGGATTTAATTTTCATTATTGTAATTATGTGTTTTGAGTTAGTCAATTGTATCTAGGGTTCAACACTTAACTAATCTGCAAATAGCAGCAAATTTACTCAGTAACTAACAACTTGACTCCCACAACCCGCAACTCATCACCCCTTTTTCCTATCTTCGCATCATGGATTGGAATCAACTTATAAGTGCAAAAAGACTGGGCTCTAAAAACCGAAAAAATATTAGTCCGGAAATGGTAAGGACTGAGTTTCAGCGGGATTACGACAGACTTATTTTTTCTTCCGCCTTCAGGCGATTGCAAAACAAAACACAGGTGTTTCCCTTGCCTGGTAGTGTTTTTGTGCACAACAGACTTACCCACAGTTTGGAAGTGGCAAGTATAGGCAAGTCGCTGGGAAATATGCTATCAATAAAACTAAAGGAAGAAAAAGGAATTGATAATCCAGCATTATATGAGTTGGGGACCATAGTTTCTGCTGCTTGCCTGGCTCACGATCTTGGTAATCCACCATTCGGACATTCTGGGGAATTATCAATTTCCAAGTATTTTAGAGAAGGGGAAGGCTCAAAATTCCAGTCAGAAGTAAGTAAAGCCCAATGGTTTGACCTTATGCACTTTGAAGGCAATGCAAATGCTTTCAGGATACTTACACATCAGTTTGAGGGAAAACGATCAGGTGGCTTTTCCATGACATATTCAACATTGGCAGCCTTGATAAAATATCCCTTTCCTTCCATGGCTTTTCCGGAAAAGAAAAAGTATGGTTTTTTTAATTCTGATATTGCTAATTATGAGGAAATTGCCAATGAGTTGGGATTGAAAGTTCTGAATGCTGAAAAGCAGGTATTTGCCCGCCATCCTCTGGTTTTCCTTGTTGAAGCTGCAGATGATATTGCTTATCAACTTATGGATTTGGAGGATGCAATGAAACTCCGCATATTAGGCATGGAAGAGACAGAAGAACTGTTTTTGAATTTTTTCGATAGAAAAGCAGATATTAAATTCTTTTCGATCTTAAAAAGTGTTTATGATGAAATAACTGATGAAAATGAAAGAATAGCGTTTTTAAGGGCTAATGTAATTGGTAGGCTTATTTCTCAGAGCATTGATGTTTTCATGGAAAAACATGATGAAATTTTGGATGGAGGTTTTCAGGAATCATTAATTAAAAATCTACCTCCAATTTCTGCAACTGCCATGAAAAGAGTTTCAAATTTGTCTGTAGAGAAAATTTATAGAAATCCTGAGGTAATATCCATTGAATTAAGTGGTTATAAAATATTAACTTCATTAGTTAATGAATTTGTAAATGCTGTTTTTAATCCTGATACAGACTATTCTATAAAAGTGCTTTCGCTAATGCCCAAGCAATATCTTTGTAAAGATGTGAATACATATCATAAAATTCAATCGGTTTTAGACTTTATTTCAGGTATGACCGACCTTTATGCTCAAAAGTTATTCAGAGATATTAATGGTATTTCATCTTAGTGATAATATCCATTAACTAAAAAATGCTCAATTGAATGATTTAAAATTAAATTTGCGTCGATTTTAAAACGAAAAAAAATAAATGATAATAAATCAATTGTTTAACAAAACAGTACTTATTTTAGGCCTTGGGTTATTATATATGATGGTTTCCTGCGATAATAATAGCGGAAGAAAGTTAAATAGACCTAGTGTTTCTGAAGAATCCATAAATACTGATACTTTAAAGGCAGCTATCATTGATGAAAATCCTGAATTGCTGCCCTCGAAGCATGCAAAAAAATATAAACTCAGAAAATACAAAAACGTAAAAGTCTTTTATGAACGTATTGCAAAACCTGCCGTGGATTTATGTTTAGACAACAATGTTCCCCCAGCAGCCATTCTTGCTATAGCAGGCCTTGAATCGGGTTGGAATGAGGGATATATTGGCAGAATAACTGGAAATATACTTAGTCTTGGAAACCGAAGAAATGATAAAGAATTACCTGCTTTGAGGGTGCCAAAATTGAAATCTAGCGGAAAGATAATCTTTGATTCACTGGAGATAATAAAATACAAACCTTCTGAACTAGAGTGGGAAAATCGACCCCCCAGTTTAAAAAAGGATTATAGGCCTGAACCATGGGGAGGAACTCCTTATAATCTCGCTTATTTCAAATATCATCCTAAAGAAAAGGCAAAAGCACAAGCAAAAAATATTGAAGACTTTGTTACAATTTTTATTTCCAGAAATAGTAGAATAGCAGTATACAGGAATGCTCGTCATATGATGGATAGTCTTGTTAATGAGCATGGTAAGCAAGTGCTATTGGAACAAAAAACTGCGGTTTTATTTATTAATCAAATTGGAGGCAGGCCTAATTCATTTAACTTCAGGGAATCATGGCCAAAAAAAGTAACATATATAATTAAAAATGCTGGTCTTGCCGAATTAACGCAGCAAATGTATCAAACGAATAAAGATTTTAAAGAGTTATGGTAATGAACATTAATCTGAAACTATTTTATAAGATTTTATCGGTGCTGATAATCATATCCCTTGGCACCATCAACAGTTCCTGTCAAACGCAAAATTCGAATAATGATAATAAGTCGTTTTGCAAATTACTGTCAAGATATTCCTTAAATGATGATGGCAAAGTTATTATTATCGATAAGGGCAGCCGCATGTTGAAAATGCTTGAAAAAGGTAAGCAGAAAAAGAGTTTTGAAATAACAATTGGCGAGGAAGCTGGAAATAAAGCCAAAAGCGGAGACAACCGAACTCCTGAAGGTGTATTTTTGGTACAGAAAGTTCATAATTCATCTGCATGGATTTATTTTCCTGAGATGGATACTACAAACCCCATTGTTGGTGCATACGGACCATGGTTTGTACGGCTTAAAGTGCCGGGTTTCAAAGGAATTGGTATTCATGGTTTTTACCATGATGAAGATCTTGGTGGAAGAGCCAGTAGAGGTTGTATTCGGGTAAATAATAAACACTTACAAGAGGTTGTTGATTTTGTTGAAATAGGCATGCCTGTTCTTATCATTCCCGGTGAGGATGATATAAAAGTAAATAAAGCAGAGTTAAATTTTTAAATCCTGATTTCTCTTTTCTTAAAATATTGCTTCACAAATATTAAGGAAAACAAACATATGAATTCCTTATTTTTGAAGCTGAATTAGATTTTTTATGAGTTTTACAAATCCTGAAATATTATATGCATTGCCAGCGGTTTTAATTCCGCTGATTATACACCTGTTTAATTTCAGGCGGTATAAAAAGCAATATTTTAGTAATGTAGACTTACTCAAAGAAATTAGTATAGAAACAAAAAAGCAAAATCAAATAAAGCATTTTATAGTAATGTTATTGAGGATGCTTACAATAGCTTCTTTAATTTTTGCTTTTGCTGGCCCTCAGTTTGCTAATAAAGATGAAAAAGCCCTAAATGTCAGGAATATAACAGGTATTTATATCGATAATTCTTTCAGCATGGAAGCCGGTGATCTTAATGGGAGAGTATTTGATAAAGTGGTAAACATGGCAAGGCAAATTGTTAAGGATTCTCCAAAAGAGGCCTTGTTTGTTGTTCAAAATAATAATGATAATTTGTTGAGAATCCAGAATAAAGATGAGGCACTTAGTTTTATTGATAATACATCCATTAACTCTAATTCGGCAAACCTCAATATAGTAGTGGATCAGTTTCACAGTTTTGCCGAACAAAACAAGAGTTATTATTTACAAACTTATTTGTTTTCTGATTTCCAGAAAACAAGCATGGTGGCAGAAAGCATTGTAGATGACAGTATTGCTTCCTGGAATTTTATTAAAATGTATAATCAGGAAACAGCAAATATTTTCATTGATTCAGTTTATATTTTGAATCCTGTACTTCTTCCCGACAGGATTGAGAACTTATATGTAATTATTAAAAATGCCTCTGAAAATAGTGTTGAAAACCTGGGTCTTAAACTGATAATAAACGAAGAGATAAAATCTATAGCTAATGCAGATATTGGTCCGGGTGAGATAAAAACTATAGAGATGCAATTCAATACGGGTAATAAATCATGGAAAAAAGCCCAAATTGAAATTGAAGATTACCCTGTAACTTTTGATGATAAACTATTGTTTGCATTCGAAGTATACGATAAAATAAATGTGCTAGCCATTAACAAGGAAAAAGCAGAAGTTGTATTCTCGGCTTTCTATGCATCTGATTCAATATTTAATTTAGAACAAACATCCTATAGGTCAATTGATTATCAGGGCTTGAGTGCTAATAATTTGATTATATTAAATGGACTAGATAATATTTCCAGCGGATTAATTTCAAACCTTGTCGACTATGTAAGTAATGGTGGAAACCTCATGTTAATACCCCCTGCGGATGGTGAAATTTCAGATTTTAATCAACTATTATCCTCTATCAATATGGGACAAATATATGGGCCAGCAATTAGCGAAACAAGAATAAAAGGGGTTAAGTTAGAAAACAGTATTTTTGGTGATGCCATTGAAGATTTGCCCGAAAATGCTGACTTACCCATTCTTTTTAAACAATATCAATATGGTGGATCTTTTAATACCAATACCATTAGTTTGTTGGATTTACTGAATGGAGATCCTCTCTTGTTGAAGAAAGATTTGGGAAGTGGTGAGGTATTCCTATTAAATATTTCTCTCGATCAGGAATTTAGTAATCTATCCAGACATAAGTTGTTTGTCCCTTTAATGTATGGTGCTGCTATAGCAGGAAAAAGCAATATGAAATTGTTTAATACCATTGGAAAACCATCAACAATTGAAATTAAATTAAACCCAAAAAATGAATTAAATCCTGATGCGGCCTTTGAACTATCTTCATTAAATGAAAATTTATCTTTTGTGCCCTCACAAAGAAGATATGCCAATAAATTACAATTGAATTTTGATAAACTACCTTATGAGTCAGGATTTTACGAGTTGAAAACTAGTAAAAATGAAGGCCTTGTTAATGAAAGTCCGGTACTAGCATTTAATTATAACAGGCAAGAATCGCTGATGGATTATTATTCAAATAATGACCTAGTAGAAATACTTAAAAATTCCTCAATAAAGAATTATTCTGTAAAGGAATTTCAAAATTCTTCAACTGAGGAAGTTATTAACACTGCCGAAAACGAGGCTAATCAATGGCTTGTATTTATTATATTCGCACTTTTATTTTTATTGTCAGAATCACTCATACTAAGGTTCTGGCCATAAAATATTGAATCATAAATAAATAGCCACAAAAAGGTATTTTTAAGAGAAAATGAGCGAGAAAGAAGAATTACAAAACTTTGAGGAAGAGAGTTCAGCAACTGATAATTCTGTTAACAGGGTAAGACACCTTAGCGGGATGTATAAGAGTTGGTTTTTGGATTATGCCTCTTATGTAATTCTGGAAAGAGCCGTTCCTGGAATTAATGACGGATTAAAGCCTGTACAGAGGCGTATTTTACATTCCATGAACCGTATGGAGGATGGAAGGTTTAATAAAGTTGCCAACATTATTGGTCATACTATGCAGTTTCACCCTCATGGTGATGCCTCAATTGGTGATGCTCTTGTTCAGCTCGGACAGAAAGAATTGCTTATTGATACGCAGGGAAACTGGGGCAATACTCTCACAGGTGATAGTTCTGCTGCTCCTCGTTATATTGAGGCTCGTCTTTCTAAATTTGCCAAAGAAATAGTTTTTAACCCAAAAACTACTGAATGGACTTTAAGTTATGATGGCAGAAATAAAGAACCGGTTGCGCTTCCTGTTAAGTTTCCCCTTCTGCTTATGCAAGGGGTAGAAGGTATTGCTGTAGGATTAGCATCGAAAATACTTCCTCATAATTTTAATGAACTTATAGATGGTTCCATAAATTATTTACAGGGAAAGAGTTTTGAAATTTTCCCCGACTTCCTAACAGGCGGAATGGCGGATGTTTCAAAGTATAATAAAGGATTGCGTGGTGGTAAAGTAAGAGTTCGAGCTCGTATTAAACTAGTTGATAAAAAAACACTTGCTATAACTGAAATTCCTTTCACAACCACCACAGTAACTCTCATAGATTCTATTGTTAATGCCAACAATAAAGGGAAGATTAAAATCAAGAAAATTGATGATAATACTGCTGAAAATGTTGAAATTTTAATTCATCTGGCATCCAATGTATCCCCCGATCAAACTATTGATGCACTTTATGCCTTCACTAACTGTGAAGTATCAATTTCGCCTAACTCATGTGTTATTAAGGAAGAAAGGCCTGTTTTTGAGCCTGTTGATGAAATATTAAGGCATAATACTGATCATACCGTATATCTACTAAAGAGTGAGTTGGAAATTCGACTGGGAGAACTAGAGGATCAGTGGCATAACTCTTCTTTGGAAAAAATCTTTATCGAAAATAGAATATATCTTAGAATTGAAGAATGTGAAACCTGGGACTGCGTCCTCAAAACTATTGATGAAGGTTTGGAACCTTTCAAAAAGAAACTTAGAAGAGAAGTTACTCAGGACGACATTATACGGCTTACAGAAATAAAGATTAAAAGGATTTCTAAGTTTAATGCCTTTAAGGCTGATGATCACATAAAAGGTGTTGAGGCTGAGATGGAGGAGGTGAAAACTCATCTGGATAATCTTGTGGATTATGCCATTAACTACTATAAGCAGATAAAGAAAAAATATGGTAAAGATTTTCAAAGAAGAACTGAGTTAAGAAGTTTTGATACCATTGAAGCTGCTGCAGTTGCAGTTGCCAATCAAAAATTATACTTAAACCGTGAAGATGGTTTTGCAGGGACTGCCCTTAAAAAGGATGAATTTGTATCGGAATGCTCTGATATAGATGATGTTATAGTCTTTCGTAAAGATGGCACATTTATGGTAACTAAGGTTAGCCCCAAGTTTTTTGTTGGTGATAATGTTCTGCACATTGAGATATTCGATAAAAATGATGATCGTACAATTTATAATATGATTTATCGTGATGGTAGTAGAGGTAACTATTATGTCAAAAGATTCAATGTAACCAGCATTACCCGCGATAAGGAGTATGATTTAACAAAAGGAACAGCAGGAACAAAGGTCATTTATTTTACCGCAAACCCTAATGGCGAGGCTGAAATTGTAAGGATTAGTTTAAGACCAAAACCACGTCTTAAAAAAACCAGTTTCGACTACGACTTCAGTGAACTGGCAATAAAAGGTCGTAATGCCAAGGGAAATATTTTAACCAAAAACAATATTAAAAGTGTTGTTCAAAAGGAGGAAGGTGTTTCCACATTGGGTGCAATAGATGTATGGTATGATGATACCGTAAGGCGTCTGAATACTGATGAAAGAGGTAGATATGTTGGAGCCTTTAAAGGCGAAGACAGAATATTATGTATCATGTCAAGCGGTGAGTTCCGATTAACAGGATTTGATGTTTCAACTCATTTTGATGATGATTTGATGTATCTTGAAAAACATAATCCTAAAAAAATTGTAACTGCTATTTACTTTGATGGTGACCAAAGTAAATATTATGTAAAACGTTTCGATATACCTGAAAGTACTCAAATAAATAAAAAGTACTTTTTTAGCAGCGACTCAAAAGGTTCGAAGTTCGTTATGTTTTCAGTTGATTATCTCCCTGTTATTCAGTTGGAGATTAAGCCCAAGTCGGGAGATGAGTATGAAACAGAAGTTATTCCTCTCGAAGACTTCATAGGAGTAAAAAGTTATAGGGCAAAAGGCAAACGTCTTTCGAATAAAGATGTTAAAAAGTTAAAGTTCCTTGATCCACTGCCATATGAGGAGGAAGAGGAAGAGGAAATCATTGATCACCAAGATGAGTCTGCTAGTGAACCTGAAGTTGAAATCAAGGCTGAATCTGCGGAAGAGGCTGAGATAGAGCTTAAGGAAGAGGTTGAGGAAGTATCAAAAAAAGAGATTCCTAAAAAGGACACACACAAAGAAGAACCACCAAAAAAAGAGAAACCTCAGTTAAAATCCAAAGATGATAAATCCAAGGATGTTAAAAAGAAAAATGATAAGGACTCACTGGAAGGTCCGCAAATGGAGTTAGAATTTTAGTCAGTATCATCTCCAGTAGTTTAAATTGATAAACTTGATAATTCCTTTATTATTTTAGAATAAAAAACCCTAGCAATTTATATTGTTTCTAACATTCTTGTTTTACTTTATTCGTAAATTTATGGCAAATTAATTAACGCTAGATTAACATTATGTTGTTTGGAAATAATAATTCAGGAGATAACTTTAAAGTAAAAGAGTTTAAAACCTACGCATGGGACAGAACTGTTGGTACCATTAAAAAATACAGAAAGGTTTTTGAGAGAGCAGAATTAAATTATCTAAGTGTAGAACTTATATTATACAACAAACTTTTTGATGAAAAAGACTGGACATGTAAACTTAAACTAGTTGCTAACCAAATAGTTGGAGAGGATAATATAAAGCAGGTTTGTGAAAAGGAAGAGGAAGTCGAAATAAGTAAAGACGATAACTTGTTCAAATATAATTATGGATGGGGAAGTGATAAAAGAGGCGATTTCTGGAATGAAGGTACTTATGAGTGGGAAGCCTATATTGATGGTGAACTAGTTCAAACTGCTAAGTTTTTCGTTGAGGATTACGGTCTAGTAACTATGGATGAAAATCCATATCTCACATGTACATCTTTAAAAACCTATGAAGCTCCAAATGGAGACCTGCCTATGGATGAGCGTGTTTATCTAAAGACTTTCGATGTAAATGCCACTCGCTATATAATGGGAGAACTAAAATTTTTCAATAATATGGAAGAAGAATGGCATTGTGAGTTGTTTTTTAATTTTTATGATGATACCGGAATGCTAATTGGAAGTGGCGATATATTAACAATAGTAACTCCCAATATCGGACCACATGAGGAGTTTACTGTTCAAACGGGCTGGGGAGGTGATAATCCTGGAATATGGATAGAAGATAATTTTACATTGGAAGTGGTATTTATGGATACTACAATTGCAGTAATCCCATTTACAGTTGCCGATAAAGAAGTTAAGCGAATAAGCAATTATGAAGCACTACTAAACGACGAGGTTGATAGTGTTTTTAAAAATAATGTACTGACAACAAATACTGATAATTCTGATGAAAAAGAAGAGCCAGAGAAAAAGCAGAAAGAGAATAATAATGATGAGCCTGAAGTAGAATTGTATATTGATGACCGACCAGTGGAGGAAATACTGGCAGAACTTGACTCACTTATAGGCCTTGAAAATGTAAAACGTAAAGTCAGGGAATATATTGATTATGTGAGTTTTATACAGTTGAGAGAAGAGTCTGGGATAAAGGAAGAAGATGAAGTTGTGCTCCATAGTATTCTAACAGGTAATCCGGGAACAGGTAAAACAACAGTGGTTAAATTACTTGGCAAAATATTTAAGTCTATGGGGCTGCTATCAAAAGGGCATGTGCATATTGTTGAGGCCAACGATTTAATTTCAGGTTTTATCAGACAAACTGGTAAGGATACCAAGAAAGCCATAGAGAAGGCTAGGGGAGGCATACTTTTTATTGATGAGGCATATATGCTGTTTAAAGATGAATCCTCAAATGATTTTGGTCCAGAAGCAATTGCCGCTCTTATTACTGAAATGAGTGACGGTAAGGGTGATATTGCCATTTTCGCCGCAGGATATCCCAAGGAAATGGAAAAATTTGTAAATTCTAATCCCGGTTTAAAATCCCGATTTAAAAATCATTTTGAATTTGAAGATTATACACCAGATGAACTATACCAAATAGCAGAATTTGCTGCAAAAAATAAAGGTGTTGTGATTACTAAGGAGGCTGAAGAACGACTTAAGAAAATTCTTACAAGTTCATTCAGAAAAAGAGACAGGACTTTTGGAAATGCCCGATTTGCATTTTCACTAATTGATGAAGCAAAAATAAATCTTGGAATACGAATTGTAAACGATACTGAGCATGAAAAATTTACTAAAAAGCAACTAGAAACACTCGAAGGAGTTGATGTTGAGGACATTACCTTCTCAGAAAATGATCAAGAACTAAAACTGGATATAGATCATGATTTATTGAAAGAGGCAATGGATGAAATGAACGCTCTTTGTGGTTTGGAGAACATAAAACAGGAGGTGAATAATCTTGTTAAACTAAGTAAATACTATCGTGAAAATGATCGTAATATTCTAAAAGCTTTTTCCATGCACAGCATTTTTAGTGGAAATCCTGGTACTGGTAAGACAACTGTTGCCCGAATTATGTCAAAGGTTTATAAAGCCTTAGGTATGCTTGAGCGAGGACATCTTATAGATGCAGATGGAAGTAATCTGGTTGCAGGATATGTTGGTCAAACTTCTTTGAAAACAAAAGAACTTATTAAAGATGCAATGGGCGGTATCCTCTTCATCGATGAAGCATATGCTATTACTGAAGGTCATAATACAGATTTTGGTAAGAAAGCCATTGCTGCCCTCATAAAAGAAATGGAAGATAAAAGAGGAGAGTTTGGTGTAATAGTAGCTGGCTATACGGAAAATATGGAGGAGTTTGTAAAATCGAATCCGGGCATCAAATCAAGGTTTGATCAAACATTTCATTTTAAAGACTTTAATGTTGATGAACTTTGGGAAATTACCGAAAATATGCTTGCTGACTCAGGCTTGAAACCAAGTAAAGAAGCGAAAAACCATTTGCTTGCTTACATTAATTTCCTTTATGAAAATAGAGATAAGTTTTTCGGTAATGCCAGATCAATGAGAAAGATAGTTGAAAAAGCTGTGAGAAATCAGGAGTTGCGTATGGCTGATACAAAGAAGTCGCTCAGAACACCTCAGGTAATGGAAACTTTATCGATAGATGATGTTAAGGAATGTGTACCTAGTGAAGAAAAAGTGATGAAAAGAAGGCCTCTGGGGTTTAAATTCTAAATGAATTTCTTATCTGATTAAATCATCCAGAAGATCGGAATCGACCTGAGCTAAATCATCTTCACCCATTGCTTTGTAAACGTCGAATCGAATACTTAAAGTAACAATATCAGTATAGTCTTTTTCAAGTACCGCATTACAATCCTTTAGGGCTTCATTTAATTTGCCCAATTTGTAAAATGCTTTTGCACGACTACTTAAATACATATTTACTTCGGGGTCCATATTTACAGCAATATCTAAGTCTATTAAAGCTTTTCTGGCGTTGCCATGATTTAAAAGTAGTTCGCCTCTGCAATTATAGAAAAAGGCTTCGTCATCCATAAGTTCTATAGCGGTATTAAAATCCTTTAGTGCATTTTTATATTCAGTTATCTTAACGTTTAGGTTTGCTCTTTCACAATAAGACCAGGCATCATTAGGAAATAATTCTAAAAAACTGTTTATCCTTTCAATACCTTCTTTTGCACTCTCACTTTCAGCATTTTCAATAATGTTGTTCTCCTTAATAAATTCCTCAATTTGAATATTTGGGACATTAATATCTATCTTTGGAAAACCATCACTATCTAAATACCATTTCAAAAAAGAATTGAAATTATCAGAAATTAGAACACATTTTTTCTTATTTGGTGAGCAGAAAAACACCGGAGATTCTGTTTTTAGTCCTCTTTGAGAAATGATTACCAACTGTCCATGATGTGGTCCAGGAGTTCTGCATATAGGTATTATTGGATAAATACCTGAAAAATTATTACCAACAAGATATGAGTCGTATGAAAGCCCCACATAATTATCCAGTACTTCTTCCAAAGGGTAAAAATAGAAACTGCTCCATTTCGGACCGTCAGGCTCATCATCGGTCATATCTGTATAATATTCAGGCTCATATTCCAATATCATACCTCCATCACAAAGATTCAAAAATTCTTTATATGATTCTGGTAATTCCAAGCCGTAAGCTTTAGTTTTTAAATTCAATTTTACATCTTCAATACCAGCATTAAATTGATATTTCCGGTTAGCTTGCCAAATTTTTGATTTTAGGCTTTTAAATGAATCAAAATGTTTGTCAGCATTCATTTTTAGAAAATTAATTCTGTTTTTTTAGGTATTAGTCGGGATGTAAACGTGGTATTTCATCATCAGTCTTTCTAACCTTCCTTACCCTTCTGATTTTTGGCTTTTTTGGTTTCTTATTAGTTTGTTGTGTTGGTTTTTTAGTAAATGAAGTACTTGGTTTTTCATTTTGTTCCCAATCGTATAGTTCGGCTCTAAACTCCCTGAATCCTCCTTTTAGTATACTTCCCGCACTTTCTTCCTCTTTTTCTTTGTGTCTTTTGTTTCTCGAACTGAAGAATAGGAATCCAATTATTTTAATAATTACATAAACTACGGTAATGAATACAATTAAGGATA
>PKTD01000096.1 GCA_002869315.1 Marinilabiliales bacterium
CTAAATTGATTCTCAACGCTTAACATTACTTTTAGCATGCTGGCGACTTCTTGTTTGCGGCTTCCTGGCAGCAATGCGATTATTGGTTTTTTATCAAGTTCATTTTTTGCAATAAAATCATCCTGAGTATCGAACTTTTCATTTTCGATAGCATCCAAAAGAGGGTGACCTACAAATTCAACCTCATAATTATATTTATCATAAAAATCCTTTTCGAAAGGAAGTATCACAAGCATCTTATCAACATACTTCTTAATCTTATGAACTCTGGATTTCTTCCAGGCCCAAACCTGAGGCGAGATATAATATACGACCTTAATGCCTTGTTTTTTGGCGAATTCGGCTATTCTCAGGTTAAATCCGGGATAATCAATTAATATTAATATATCAGGTTTATATTTCAGGATTTCTTGTTTACAGAAGGATATATTTTTGAATATGGTGCGTAGGTTCATCAGCACTTCAGCAAAACCCATAAATGCTAAATCTTTGTAATTTTTTACAATAGTGGCTCCTTGCTTTTGCATAAGTTCACCACCCCAGGCTCTGAACTCAGCATTTTTATCTTTTATTTTTAATGCTTTTATCAGATTGGATCCATGTAAATCACCCGATGCTTCTCCTGAAATTATATAATATTTCATTTGCGTTTGCTAAGACAAATTACAATAATATTCTAATAGAAATTTAAAAAATATAAAACAACTATTATAAGGCTAACCAATAGAATTCCTGCTCCTGCTTTTTCCTTTTTAACATTCAGGTAAAAATATCTCAAGGCAATTATATTCCCAACTATGCTTAATAGGTAAAGATAGTCCATTTGCTTAACCATATGATTTCCAAAGGAATTCAAGTAAACACTATCGATTAAATACAATAATCCATAAACTATAACAGGAAGTATAATGCCCACAAGCGCTCCCAGATAATAAGTATCCTTTTTAAAGAAATTCATATTAAAATTTTATTTTATCCACTGCATCATGAGCAGTAAAGTCAACATTAACAGGCACTACAGATGTATAATTATCGTGCAGGGCTTTTTCATCAGTATCCTCTCTTACATCTCCATTTACAAAATGGCCACCCATCCAGTAATATTTTCTTCTATAAGGATCTGTTCTTTCTTCAAATTCTTCCACCCATCTGGCTTCTGCCTGACGGACGACCTTTATTCCTTTTATTTTCTCTTCTGATTTTTTTGGAAAGTTCACGTTCAGAGCAACTCCCTTTGGTAAGCCTACATCCAGCACTTTGCGACTAATAATTTCCAATGATTCTTCCACATGAGAAAAATCAGCATCAGGACTATAGTCACAAATGGAAAAGCCAATGGAAGGAATCCCATCGATACAACCTTCCAGTACTGCCCTCATAGTACCAGAATAAATAATATTTATGGATGCATTTGAACCATGATTTATTCCTGAAACTAAAAGATCAGGAGCTTCATCTGACAATATCGAATGCTTAATTAGTTTCACTGCATCAACAGGAGTTCCATTTGTACGATATTCCTTGTATCCGGGTTCATCAACTATCAGGTTTAACCTGAGAGGAATTTGCAAAGTAACAGAATGCGATTTCCCCGACATGGGATGCTCAGTACTTATAACTATAACATCGCCCAATTTGCGCATGATAGCCGAAAGAACCTTTAAGACTTTCGCGGCATAACTGTCGTAATTCGTTACAACTATTAAAGGGCGTTTACTCATATTGTAATATTTTTTGCAAATATAGTTTTAGTTTTAAGATTGGGGAAAGGAGATGAAAGATAAAAGAAAAAAGATAAAAGATAAAAGATAAAAGGATTAGAGGATTAAAGGATCAGAAGTTGAATGGTTCAGAAGTTCAAAGGCCGTAGGCTCCGATACCTCGGAGTTCAGAAGTTCAGAAGTTTAAGTTAATTGATTCATGAGCAACTCGAAACACACTACTTGCCTACAATAAATTCAGGCAGGTATGCCTGCGATGAATCACAATTGGAGATTTCTCTTCCTGTCCTTCATTTTATTGCGGACTTCATCGAAAAGACAGTAATGGATTAAGTTTAATTATAAGGAACTTGCAACTTGTAACCTGTAACCTGTAACTTGTAACCTGCAGCTCGTAACCTGCAACTTCACTTCAAAAACCTCATCAACTCTTCATAAAGTACATGCGTAGGCAGTCCCATTACATTGAAATAAGATCCTTCTATTCTTTCGATGGCGACATGGCCTATCCATTCCTGGATTCCATAGGCTCCTGCTTTGTCGTAGGGTTTAAAGTTATCTATGTAAAATTCAATTTCCTCACTGCTCAACTCTTTAAAATAAACTTTTGTGGAAGCAGCAAAAGCATGGGTTTTATTGGCCGATTTAATACAAATTCCGGTAATAACATCATGACTTCTAGCAGAAAGGCTTTCCAATATTTTAACGGCATCTTTCTTGTCTTCAGGCTTGCCTAATATAAGATCTCCCAGTGCCACCACGGTATCGGCAGTAATAATAATTTTATTGGGCAATAACTCTTCCGCCTTAAAGGCTGATGCTTTATTTTTTGCCAGGTAAATCGCAGCCTCTTCCGGATTTAATTCCTGTGGAAATACCTCCTCAATTTCACGAACCATTAACTCAAAATCAAGTCCCATTTCACTTAGTAATAGCCTTCTGCGTGGCGAATTGGAAGCCAATATCAATTTATAATCCTTCAGAAAATTGCTTAACATAATTGAGTTTTTAGAACCAGAAAAACACCATTGAAATAATTCCCAATAACATACTTAACTTAATCAGCAAACTTACTCTTGAATAATCCTTTTTGTCATTTGCCTTATAAAACACTGCAAAAATTACTATAAATAACAATTCTATAACAACAAAAAACCATAGGTGATAAACAAGATCAAGCATATAAAAATAGTATTGAGCAAATAAAAGCCCTACGAAACTTAAACTTCCTACCACATAAAACAATACTCTTGATTTCTGTAATCCAAATGTAACTGCAAAAGTCCTGCATCCAAAACGATCGTCTCCCTTAAAATCTTCCATATC
>PKTD01000224.1 GCA_002869315.1 Marinilabiliales bacterium
ACGATGAATATGGAGCAGCGTTTTCGTCGAAAAAACTTGATCAAATAATATTTAGTTCTAACAGAAAAGGTACCACAGGAAAAGATAAAGACAACTGGACGAAAGGATGGTTTTCTGACTTCTATTTTAGTAACTATACCGAAGGATGGCAAAACCCTGTTAATGCTGATGAAACCAAAGTTTTGAATACTGAGGCAAATGAGGGTGCATCATTTTTCGATCACAGATTTAGTACGATGTACTTTACCAGATGTGACAAAGGAGAAAATAAAAAGGTTTACTGTCAGGTATTTCAAACCGAAAGATCTGGCAAAAGATGGACACGACCAAGGTTGGTTTTATCTGATTCTTCATTTAACGTAGGGCAACCCTGGGTTTCCAATAATGAACTTGTGATGTATTTTGCATCAGACAGAAAAGGGGGGTATGGAGGAAAAGATATATGGATGGCTACTCGTAAAAGGAAAGGTCATGCTTTTTCTAACTTTATTAATCTTGGAGAAACTATTAATACACCTGGTGACGAAATGTTTCCCTATATAATGAATGATACCATTTTATATTTTTCTTCTAATGGTCATCCCGGATACGGGGGATTAGATATCTTATATTCTTTTTATGAGGATTCCACTTGGCAACAAGTGAAAAATTTACTTTCTCCAATTAATTCGAGTGGTGATGATTTTGCAATAATATTCAAAAATGATAAAGAAGGTCTGTTTTCATCAAATCGCATGAACGGACTTGGAGGTGATGACATTTATAGTTTTAAGAGAAAATTAATCAAATTTAATCTGAATGGTAACGTAAAAGATGAAAGAACTTTATTAAGTCTTGAAAATGTAGATGTTTCTCTTTTCGAAAATAAAGTAAATACAAATAACATAAAAACAAATAAGCAGGGGCTATTTTCTTTTGATTCTACGTGTTTTTCAGAAAATAACAACTATACAATTGTCTTTTCGAAAGAAAACTATTTTACTTTTAAAGACAGTTTAAATACTTATAGTTTTACTTCTAATAATGATTTTGAAGTTAGTGTAATATTAAATCCTATTCCTGAAGATCCCATCGTTTTACCTAATATTTTATATGATTTAAACAGGTGGAATTTAAAGCAGCAATACCAGGATTCACTTAAAATATTAATCGGAATATTAAACGACAACCCAAATCTAGTTATTGAATTGAGGTCCCACACCGACTCTCGTGCCAGTAAGTCATATAATGATGAATTATCTCAAAAAAGAGCGCAAACAGTGGTAGACTTTCTTGTGGAAAATGGAATAGAGCCTCAGAGACTTATAGCTAAAGGCTATGGAGAGCGTGTGCCAAGGCTTATTGCAGAAGATACTTATATATCAGGATTTTTCATAAAACAAGGGACGGAGCTTACTGAAAAATTCATTGAGTCTTTTTCATCAAATGATGTGAAAGAAAAGTTGTTTGAGTTAAACCGACGAACGGAGTTTATGGTTATTGCTAAAGATTTTCAGCCAACAAATAAATTAGCAAATAACACTTCAGTTGTTAACATAATAAATGATTCGCTGGGAATCATAGTACCATACAGTTTAGATTCAAAAGGTAAAATGGAAGTAAACTGTTATTTGAATGACTATAAAATTAGTGGGTTAATAGAAACGAGCATTAGTGAATCAATAATTAGCGGTGATAAGGTGTTAGACTTAATGCGACAGGGTGCTTTATCAAAAACCAATATCAAGGGTAATGTTAGCGAGAATTTACAAAATGATAAATTAAAAAATGGAACTCTTTTGGAAATTGAAAAAATTAGAATTGGAGATATAATTTTAAATAATGTAATTATAAAGATTTCCAACAACACTGATCAGTCATTTATAATTGGAAATGACATTTTAAAACAAGCAGGATCTTTTGAAATAAATGAAATTAATAATGTAATCATATTCAAATAAGATGAAAAAATTAATTTGCAGTTTGATTTTAGTTTTTGCTGGATTAAGTATTTTTAGTCAACAGCAATCCCAATATACTCAGTATGTATTTAATAAAAGTAATATAAACCCAGCTTATGTTGGCTCTGCTAACGCAATATGTGTTTTTGGTACGGCAAGACAACAGTGGATGGGGTTTAAAGATGAAAACGGAGCCACAATAGGGCCCAGAGACTTTCTTGTTAATGTGGAGATGCCTCTGTTTAGCATAAAAAGCGGTGCTGGAATATCTGTTGAGAGCGATAAATTAGGACCGGTAAATAATTTAAGTGTAAGACTAAATTATGCTTTTCATCATTTAATTAATACTAAACACAAAATAAGTTATGGTTTAGGAGTTGAATTATTGAATAGAACAATTGATTTTTCAAATTTATATTATTTCGATAATGGTGACCCGCTATTAAAGAGTAATAAAAAGGAAAGCGCAATGTTTGTGGATTTAAATTTTGGTATTAACTATAGTTTGAATGATAACTTTTATGTGGGTATATCGGGAACCAGACTATTGGGCAATTCAAATGAAATTGGAGGCGTAGAATACAACAATAGCAGAGGGTTTTTCCTTCTAACTGGATATGATTTTATTCTAAACTCAAACAAAAAGAAATCATTAATTCTGTCAACTGGTGTTTTAGCAAAAACCACATTTAGTGTTAGTCAAGTAGAAGCGCATGCGATAGTTAGATATCTTGATAGGTATTGGGCGGGGATTAATTATAGATTAGATGATGCCGTTTGTTTAATGGCTGGAGTTAGATTATATGATTTTGATATTGGTGTATCTTACGATTATACAACAAGTCGTTTATCAAAAGCGGGTAGTTATGGTAGCCCCGAAATATTTATTAGATATTGCTATCCAATTAGTCAAAAAATTAAAAAAAGAGGTTATTATAACCCTCGCTTTCTATAAAGCAAAAATAATTTTAGGTAAGGCCTAAAATAAAATTTAAGTTTCGTTTAACAAACCATAAACCATCTCATCAAAATACCTGCCCCTGGCAAAGGAATGGTCTTTTAAGTAGGCCTCCCTAACAAAGCCATTCTTTTTCAA
>PKTD01000199.1 GCA_002869315.1 Marinilabiliales bacterium
GTTATTTGATTAATGCTATTAGTTCTGATTACACCGCTGTGGTTCCAGTTCATGACGATAACAAATTAGAGCCCTTATGTGCTGTCTATAGCCGCAACTCTCTGAAAACTATTGAAAAACAGATATGGAAGGAGGATTATAAACTTATGAATTTATTGAATACGATAAATATAAAGAAACTTATAATGGATGAATGGGATAGATTTGATATGAACTATTTTAGAAACTTTAATTCACCAAAGGATCTGATTAATAGCAGTATTTAATATATTTCTACTTTGTTTTACTATGATCCAATGGTATGTTAAAGTAAAAAGTAGAACCTTTTTCAAGTTCACTATCCACCCAAATATGTCCATCGAGCATTTCAATTAATTTTTTTGTAAGGGCAAGTCCCATGCCTGTTCCTTCATATTGTCGTGATAATGCCTCATCAGCTTGACGGAAGAATTCAAAAATGATATCTTTTTTCTCCGACGGAATACCAATTCCGGTATCTTTTATAAAGAAAGTTACCGCCTTCTTTTGTTTTTCATAATCAAATCCTATTGTAATTTCCCCTTTTTGAGTAAACTTAAATGCATTCCTAACCAATTGTTTAAAAACATGTAATATTTTGTTTTCATCACTAAAAATAACTTCTTCTTTTTCAGGAATAAGCAGTTTTATTTTAATATCTTCTTTTTTGGAGTTTTCTCTAATCTCAAGTGCAATTTTATGAGCTGCTGCCACAAGTAAACTAGGTTTAATATTGGAATTATTTAGTTTTTCCTGTCCGCTTTTTACCATTGTAAAGTAGAATATATCATCAACAATCTCCTTTAAATGAAGCCCACTTTCATATATTAGTTTTGAATATAAATCAATTTCCTCATCTTGAAGGTTACTATTTAAAATTTGAGAAAACCCAATTACTGCATTTAGAGGAGTCCTAAGTTCATGAGAAATACTAGCAAGGAATGATGCTTTTACCTGGTCACTTTCCTTTGCTTGCGCAAGTGCTTTTTTTATGTCTGTTTCGTATTGTTTTATTTTTGAGATATCAATTATTGTATAAGAAATATATGATGGCAGATTATTATCATCTTTAAAAAGCATTCCGTTTAATAATGCAGGAAACTCCTCATTATTACTTGTTTTATGCCAAACTTCAGTCGACTCGAGATAGCCCTTTTTCAGTAATTTATTATCGATATTTTTAAAATAATCCTGACTAAATTCACATTGAACAATATTGATATTTTTGTTTAGAAGAGTTTCAGATTTGTAATTATGCATATCAGCAAAAGCCTTATTAACATAAATAAGTTTTCCATTTATGTCAGTCATGGCACATCCATAATTTGCTTTATCAGTTATTGTTTTAAACTTGTGAATCTCTGCTTCTCTTTCTTTATGTTTTGTTAAATCTCTTAAGATAACACTTATAAACCTTTGTTTACCTGTATTTACTAATGACAAACGAGCTTCTACCCATAGTTTCTCACCTTTTTTATTTTCAAGTATCCATTCAAATTCATAGAATCCGTGTTTAAGGGTTTCCTGAATGGCTTCAACTCCACTTTCAATGGGGTTTATTCCGGCAATTATTTTATTGGTAGTAAAATTAAGTGGACTTTTACCAATAAATACACTTTTACTTTTGTAGCCCAGCATTGTACACAAAGCCTGGTTACAATCGGTAATTTTGCCTTTTCTTATTGTTAAAATTGCATCTTTTGTACCCTCAACTAGGCTTTTGTATTTGGCAATATTTGCTATATTCTCCTGCTCTAATATTATCCTCTTAAATGCTGAATTTAGTTGATTTACGAGAAATTGAACAGTTTTTTTGGTTTCTTTACTAATTCTTTCAACATCATGGGAAGCAACAATTATTATCGAAATTACCTTATCATCATTAGAAATGGGTATTATACCAATAGCCTTTAGGCCCTCCTTAACTTTTATTTCGTTATAAATTGGTAAATTATCTTCGGCACAATAGAAAACATCTTTTTTATTATAGTTTTCTTTTAGCGCATCAAAATCTAATGAAGATGTACTTGCAAGAAAGTCATTACTCAATCCAATGGAAAAAATACGATTATAACTCAAATCCAACCGATCTCTCATATATATAACACCGCTATCTAAATCATCTGAATCTAAAGCTGATTCCAGAAGTGCTTGTGAAATTACTTTTATGTCGTTTGTGGCAGAGGAAATACTAGCCAGGTCAAATTGTTTTTTGAGTAATTTTTCATCTCTTATTGCTTTAGTAACATCTGAAAATATACCAGAGGCTCCTAAGTATTCACCTTTATTATCAAATTCAGGCATGGCAGTAACAAAGAGAGTTTTTTCTGCACCTAATTTTGTTGTTGTTTTTATGTAGAATTTGGATGAATTTCCTGGTTTTACTTTGCTTGTTTTTTCCAGAACAACCTTATACATATCATCTGAAAGAATTTTTTTCAAACTTTCATTTAGAAGGTAGTCTTTAGGGTATCCGAAAATTTCTGCACCCTTATTGTTTATAAATGTGAATTTATTTTTTGAGTCTAATTTACCAATTCCCTCACCAATGTTTTCTATAATGTTTTTGTACTCACGATTACTTTCTTCTAAAATTTTACCTTGGGATTGAATTTCATTTTCCAGTTTAGTCTTTTTCTTTTGCAATTCTTCCTCGGCTTTTTTTATACGTATCATCGCTCTTGTTTGAGCAATAAGTTCAGAGGAATCAATTGGTTTAGACAAAAATGCTTCTGCACCTGCTTCCAAGCCTTTGATTTTGCTTTTAGTGTCGGTTAATAATGCAGTTAGTAAGATGACGGGAATGGATTTAGTAAGCTCATCGGTCTTTAGAATTTTACAAGTTTCAAACCCATCTAATTCGGGCATAATAACATCTAAAATAATAGTGTCAGGCTTATGTTTTTTAGCAAGTTTAACGCCTTCTGAACCCGACCGAGCTGTAATAACATTGCAGTCGGGAATAGCTTCTATCAATAATGATTTTAGTGATAAAAGATTGTTTTTGTTGTCGTCTATGGCTAGTAAAATAGTCAAATCTAGTATTTAAATATGTTTATCAATAATTGTAATTAGCTCTTCAAAGTTAATTGGTTTTGATATATAATCGTCACATCCTCCCTGCAATGCTATTTCTTTATCGCCAGAAAGTGCGTATGCAGTTTGAGCAATAACAGGTAATTTTGGTCTTAATGTTTTTAATTTTGAAGTTGTCTCAAGTCCATTCAATCCTGGCATTCTTAAGTCCATTAAAACCAAATCGATATTATGATGTTTCTTAATTATTTCTATAGCATTTTCACCGGAATTGGCAAACTTCAAATTAGAATTTGTTGGTTTTAGCATAACTTCAAACAGTTTTATTGCAGTTTGACTGTCATCAACAACTAGTAAATTATAATCTTTCCAGTCAGGAAGTTTAAATGTTTTTGGATGCATTTTTGTATTACTTTTTATTTTTAGTTTTGATTTTAATGGTAATGTAAAATAGAATGTACTTCCTTTTCCATAAATTGAATCTACCCAAATATCACCTCCGAAAATTCTAACTATTTCTGAAGATATTGAAAGCCCTAAGCCTGCGCCGCCATAGTTTGCCTTGTTTGTTGATAATGCCTGGCCAAAACGCGTAAATATATATTTTTTGTCTTTTTCACTAATGCCAATACCAGTGTCCTTTACATAAAACAACAGTAAGTTGTCATTAATCTTTTTATATCCAAAATCAATATCACCCTCTTTTGTAAACTTAATAGCATTTCCTAAAAGATTGCTTATAACTTGTTTAAGCCTTATTTCATCGGTTTTTATATAGTACTCATCTCCCAGGTCTAAGTTGTATTTTATATTAACCTTTTTATTTGAGTTGCCATTAAGACTTAAAATATGATTATTATACAGCGAATATATTATTTCGTTCAGATTTAGTTCTTTAATAAATAACTTTACCTGTTTGGCCTCTAGTTTAGATATATCAACTATATCAGATATTAATCTTAATAATAGTTTGCTGCTTTTGTTTATAATTTGAGCATATGCAATACGATCTTTATCAGTAGTATAATCCTTTGTCATCAAATCGGAGAACCCAATTATACCGTTCATGGGGGTTCTGATTTCATGTGACATATTTGCCAGGAAAAGTGATTTTAAATTATCAGACTCTTCTGCTTTTGTAACGGCCTGTTGTAATTCTATATTTGTTTTATTAAGGTTTTCCGATTTCTTTCGTAACTGTTCTTTGCTTTCCTCAAGATGATTGAGTGTATGCATTATATTAAGAGTATCTGTTAATCTGTTGCTAACTTCTTCCAATAATCTAAACTCATGATTTGTCCATATTCGTCCTTTATTATTGTCGCAAATAACAAACAGCCATGGGTTTCCCTGATTTGGCTTTACTACAACACAGAGTGTAGAATCAAATTTTAGGGATGTATGGGGGCTCTTTAGTAGTTTGTTGTTTTTTGTATAAAACGCCTGGGGTTTCTTTGTATTTAGAATTTCTGACAGATTAGATCTTACAATATTATTTGGATTAATTAAGTTTTTTTCTGGATTACAAATGTTGTTTTTATACTTTAATTCATAATCATCGAAAGAATTTGTTATGTATGCGAGGAAAGCACCGCAGCACTGATATCGCTTTCTCAAAACCTGAAGCAGGTTCTCTATTGCTATCTGAATATTTAAATTACTACGCAGGGAAATTTCTGTTAAGTCAAGAGATTCGTGAAACCATAAGTCGGAAACAATTTGTAATTCCTGTTGTTTGCGTTCGGTAATATCTTCTACCAAACAAACACCGGCATAAATCTCATTATTTTCATTTTTAATGGCACGAAGAATTATTCTGACCGTAGTTGTTTTTTTACCGGTAACACTTGTGTAGTCTCCTTCATAATAACCCAGTCCCTCTTTTAACGACTTTTTAAACTCATCTTTTAGTTTCTTGTTCTGCAGTTGGCTCATTAATTTAAATCCTATCAAGGATTTTTTGTTAGAACCTATAATTTTTATGAAAAGAGAGTTGCAGTCTAAAATAACACCTTCCTTATTGTAATACATTATTCCAAGAGGTGCATATTCGAAGATGCTTTTGAACTTTCGGCTACTTTCATATAAAATTTTCCGCATCTTTTCTTCACCACTGATATCTCTAACCTGCCCGATAATTCCAAGACTATCTTGAAATTTGACAGTTTTTACTGAAAAACTACAATATTTTATGGATCCATCTTTACATATAACACTAGCTTCATGCTTTCCAGGTGCTCTTTTATTATTCACCCTGGCACTGGCATATTTTTGAAGACGATCAACATCCTTTGGATGTACCATCTCCCAAACAGTTTTTTTTAGTAATTCTTCTTCTGAATATCCTGAAAGTTCACACAATTTGTTGTTTACATACCAAAAGTGATTGTCTTTATAAATATAAATTGCATCGTGGCTGTTTTCAACTATTGCTTTATAATGTTCCAGAGTTCTTTTTTTGGATTTTAATGCCAGAACTTCTTTTTCTATATCCTTAATAAATACCAGAACTCCATTTGCATCGCCTTTTTCTAATATGGTTTTTATTTCCAGTTGCTTTAATGAAGATTGCAGATTAGTATACTTGATTCTTGTTTTTGTGGTTTTATTGTTCAGAGCATTTACAATTATCCTGAACATTTTCAACCGCTCATTTTGAAGTAAAACTTCTTGTATAAAATATTTGTTTATAAGTGTTTTTCTTTTGGCACCAATTAATTTAGCGGCTTTTTTATTGATCTTAAGGAGTTTACCATCTATATCTATAAATAATATACCTATAGGTGAGTTTTCTATAATAGACCCTGTAATATAATTATCGATAATTGATGACTCCTTATTCATAGAACATTTTTAGGATATATTGTTAATATCCTTAGTAATTGATTGGTTAATTATCTGGTAAAATTAATTACCAGATATTGCTAATTTTTTTACCTCTCCTCAAAAATAATTATTTTTTTTAAAAAAAAGTTAATTATTAAAAAATAAAATGGTGTAAAAAATTGAAATTTAGAACATTAATAAACTTCGATACATCTAGGATTTTGTTTTTTTAGGATCGTTTTGAAATCGTAAAGGCTTTTTTGCATTACATCTGAATTATCCTCATGGCAAGTTAAACACACTCCAACTTTTAGTATGTTTTTTTGTTGTTCTATACTAAATGGAACTAAATTTGATCTGGTAGAGAATTTTCCTTTTGGTTCACCAAGAAAATTAATCCAGGCATCTTCCGGCAATCCGTCGTTTGGGTTATTCTGATACTTTGAATTAAAATATATTTCATTCTCTAGTAATGAAAATTCACCCTGGCCGTACCCAAGAGCTATAGGATTGTAGTGGCACGACTTGCAATCACGGCCTTTACTGGCAGTAGTGTGAGGGGACGCAGGGGCAAATAATCGCTGGAAAATTAAGGAGTCGTGAAGTTGTTTATTGAAGCTACTCATATCTATTGTAAGCACCATTCCAGGAACTACAGGAATAATCTCTTGTGAAGAATCGCTTTTTCGAATACCTAATGCAGGAGCATGGGCATTGTATTCGCCGACATATTCTACCCAACTTCCATTTTTTTCAATATTCTTTTGCATATCAAAACCAGGTTCATTTTCATCATATTCATTATGGCATCCTATGCAACTGGGAGCCCATGCCGAATGGCAAGCAGAACAACTTACATTATCATGTGCAGTTCCTTTAGTACATATTTCTGCTGGCTTTGTAAGTATATATTTTTTTAAACTGTTTTTTCCATAAAAGTATGCAGTATCATTCTTATACTCCGTATTTATCAGAGGGATATCTCTTTGCTTGGTTTTTAAATATCGTTTACCTATTATTTCTCCAAACCGCATAGAAGCAATAATTGCAGATTCCGCATCTAAATTCTCAGCGGCAATAGTATTTGGTTCACCATCAAAATGGCAATCTTCACAACTAATTACTCTCTGATCTTCCTGATGGGCATATAAGTTTCCATCTCCCATTAATTCATAAGAATTATGGCAGTCGATACAGTCGATACCAAGTTTATGATGCACGTCATCGCTTTTTGCAGTAAAAACTCTACTTTCCTCAATAAGTCTGAATTCAGGAGTGTTTGGCATTTCATCAACACTTAATGTGGTTTCATGCCAGCCTTCATAATTAGTGGATATTCTTCCAGACCTACTGTGGCAACCAAAGCAATGATTGTTTGTAACCTGCATACTTATGGATGGATGGTATTTCAAATAATCATTTGATTTACTGTTATTTTTATGGTTGAATGATGCTGTGGCCGTAATTGCATCATGATTCAGATGACAGGCTAAGCATCCTCCTCCACGGCTTTTTTCAGTAATGGGACCTGTTTCTGTTTTTTCATTATCCAGATGACAAACTACACACATATTTTTTAGATGTTCATCAGCAGCAGTATTTCTTAAGTCATCTACGGAAGTAAGTTTGTCAGGATTGTCTTGTTCGTTAAAAACATACCTGTCAACACTGATCATGCCACTTAGTGTTGACATAAGGCTTGAATTTTTTCTATTTGTAATTTCCGGGTGGCAGTTTGTAGTTCCGCAACTTCGATTTGCATTCGAGAAATTTCCCGGAATTAATTCCATGCCTTTGTGTGAAGCTTTTTTGTTTGTGGTATAGGGATTGCCGCCATGACATGAAAAACAACCCACGGCCTCAGGATTATGTGATGGAGTAAAGCCTAACATATCAGAATGACATAATATGCAGCTCTCCTTATTGTTGGAATTCGAATCTCCAAAACTCAATGTATCACTAGTATTGAAATCAACTTTCCAACTTTTATAAGTTTCTAAAACGCTTGTTGAGTATCCACTATCCCATGGCCAAATCCATTTCCAGTTTTCTCCTCTTAAAAACATTCCACTTATAGTTAAAAGAAGATAAGCCAAACTTAAAATCAGCAGACTTCGTTTGCTAAAAAAGGACAACTTTCTTCCTCCATAAGGGAATATATAGATAAGGATTAGAAATATGAGTATTATTATTAGTGCTGTTGATGTAGAACTTAACCAGTGTAAAACTTCCTGAAAACCAACAAAATACCAGGGCCCTTTTACTGTAAGATTAAGGCCGTCATGCAAGGGTGCTGTAAAAAAATATGAAATTATTATTATAAACAAACTTGACCATATGAATGTTTGTGATATTGGCCATATTTTTCGGGAATGTTCAAATGTAATTATGCTAATGAATATGGTTAGGGTAGCAATATGGTGAATATAAATAAGTTGAAAATCGCCTTCCTCACCTAAAAAAGAAGAAGCAAGTAAATTGCCTATGAAAGGTACTTTAAGTGTCAGACTTTCCAATATTCTAAAAGCTTGTAAACTGTCGCTATCAGCCTTTAAAAGGAAACCTGTTAGCATAGCCATAAAAATTATTAGAATACCAATACTAAGTCTTAACCATATACCTTTTTTAGATTTTATTTTTTCCTTCTTTGCAAAATAATCCCATATATGAATAAGGGTAAAAACCAAAAATAGTTGCGCACTCCAAAAGTGAACATTTCTGATAAATGAAGCATATGGATTTAAAATCAACATACCTTTTATCGACTGAAGAGGATTTTCCACATCATAAGGAATAGCAAGAACAACTCCAGATATTATACATATTAATAGAAGCGCCAGTGAAATTTGACCGTAAGTATTTTTACCTAATATGTCATTTATTTTTTTCATTGACTATACTATAATTGTAATTGTATTGTTTGCTTTATCAATTGTGAAATCCTTTTCTTCCAGGGGTTTTATAGCAGGTCCTTTTATTGGAGATCCATCCAGGTTAAATGACGAGCCATGGCAAGGGCATAAAAGATTATCCTGTTTGCTTTCATTAATTTTGCATCCCAGATGAGTGCATCGCGACGACAAGACTTTTATCTTTCCTTCATTATTTATGATTATGAAGTTATCGGCAAAATTTATTTTTTTATTGGTTTGTAGAGCTAGCGTTATATATTTAACCTGACTGTTTTTTTTGTTGGTTATAACCATTTTATCCCATACAAAAAGAGTTGCTATGGAAATACCTGCAACAACTGATTTTAAAAAAATGCGTCTGTTATATTTTTTTACTCTGGAATACAATACTAAAATTTATTGCGAATGTACTAATTTCAGAATTGTATTAATTAACCGTATTGGCTAATTTTATCAAGTGATTCAACATTTAGTATTTCAATACGTTTACCTCGTGTTTCGATGAGGTCCTCTTCTTTAAATTCTTTAAGTATTCGCATAACACTCTCCACAGAAAGTCCAACCAGGTCAGCTAAATCGTTACGTGAAAGAGGAAGGCAAAATTTTGGAGATTTAAAAACCCTGTTAGACAAACATAATAGTAGGTCCGCTATAAGTCCGCTGGATTGTTTACGGGTTAAACTATAAAACCGGCTATATACCTGAGCTGCATTTTCATTTTGTATGCTAATAATATTGGCAGCAAACCTGGAATTATTTCTAAATAAAGTCTTAAAAAATTCTTTGTCAATTAATTGAGCCTCCGAATCGATATAGGTAGAAGCAGAATAAATAAACTTATTATTACCTTCAAAAATAGAAGATAATCCTATAAATCTTTTCTCAGGAGTAATCTTCAGAATTAAATCTTTATTATTTCCGCTTAGATAAATTTTGGCCAAACCTTTTTTTAAATATATAATGTGTGAAGCAAAGGATCCTTGTTTAGCTATTACCTCACCTTTCCCAAACTCTATGTCAATAGTGTTCTTTTTGAGCATAACCTTTTCTTCATCAGATAAATAACTGAAGCAATCAGCATGTTCGCTTTCTACAATACAACTTCCCGGAAGAGATAAATCTGCCATATTTTTATGATATATTTTACCTATGCAAATATATAACTATTATCATATTTATGGTGTTTCGTCACATAATTTTATGTCAAATTACAGTTTTTCATACAGTTTATTACATAATTGAAACATATAAAGGTATTCCACTTGTAGATATTTTTGTTATCAAATTAACAAGTAAAAATTTTTATCGTATTAATTTAAATTATTAGAAAAAATGAAAAGATTATTGAACTTATTTTTATTAGCAATTATTCTTCCTGCATTTGTAATTACAGGTTGTAAAGATGATCCAGCAGAACCAGCAGAAAAAGGTGATTTTGAAACATTAAAAACTTATTTAGTAGCTAATGGTTACGATCTTCCTGCATTATTAGACGGATGGGTAATAGCACCTACTATGGCTGCTGATGGTGGTATAGTTGCAGCTGACTATACTATTCCTGATTATGTAGTATTTGATATCAGAGGAGAAAGTGATTTTAACGCTGGTCATATTAAAGATGCTATTAACGTTCCTTTGAAGGATGTAGTTACTAAAGCAAAAGAGATTGGTGATGCAAAACCATTTCTAATTGTATGTAAAAGTGGACAAACAGCAGGTAAAGGGGCTATGGCACTTCGTCTTTCAGGTTTTTCAGCAAAAGTTATGAAGTTTGGTATGTCATATTGGAATTCAACTTTTGATGTATGGACAGGTAATATTGGTGATAATGCTGTTGGGAGTCCAAATTGGGTAACTGATGCTAGTGCTAGTCTTCCAGTTAACGGATTTCCAGCATGGGAAACTACTTCTACTGATGGTGCTGAAATTTTAGCAGCAAGAATTGATGAAATGCTTGCTTCAGATTGGGCAATTGCATCTGACGGAGTATTAGCTGATCCTGCAGGATATAATATTTACAACTTCTGGACAAATGACGAGTATACTTCTATAGGTCACTTCGATGGCGCATACCAGTACAAGCCAATTAGTTTAGATGGTGATGTTGTATCAGCACTTCCTGCATCTGAAGAATGTTTAATTTACTGTTTTACAGGACAAACATCATCTTATATCACTGCTTGGTTACAAGTATTAGGATATAACGCCAAGAGTATTTTATATGGAGTTAATAAACTTCAGCACACTGCATTAGATGAGGCCGGCAAACCAGCATGGCATCATTCAAATGATTATGAATTTGTTACTGAAAATTAATTTTAATTTACCTCTGCCAACAGACTTTAGTAAGACTGTTGGCAGTTTTTTTTGTATTAATAAACTAACGATATTATGAAAAAGATAATTATTTTGTTTGCCATCCTTTTAGGACTTGGTTCCGCAAATGTATATTCTCAAGGATGTGTAGAAGCCTCTTCGGATGATGGTGTACAGGTAGTAGGATATATTCAACCTGAGTTTGATTATTATATGTTTGGAGAAGACTCCAAAGGAAATGCCATTAAGCCCAGTTCATTTTATTTTAAAAGAGCAAGAATAGGTGTTGTAGGAAATATTCCTTACGACATTAGTTATTATGTTATGGCTGAATTAAGCCCTGTGGCGGGTGGTCCCCAGTTATTGGATGCATTTGTTACTTATGCACCATTCGGCAAATATGTGAAATTCTCAATGGGTCAGTTTAAGTCACCATTTAGCTTGGAATTAAATACCGGATGTCATGCATTACATACAATAAGAAGATCAACTGTGGTTAATGAAATGGCTGCTCCTTTCAGAGAATTAGGTTTTATGTTTTTAGGCTCCTTTGGTAAGGAAAGAGACATCGTTTCATACCGTTTAGCAGTTTTAAATGGAACAGGTATTAATAATGTATTGAGTTCAACAAATTACGATGACAATCAAAATAAAGATATTGCAGGTAGAGTAGTAGTTGCACCTCTTGAGTGGATAAAAATTGGTGGTAGTTACCGTCATGGTTTAGTTGAGAAAAAAGATGTGGATGGTGATTCAAAAAGCAGAACATCTTGGGCTGTAGACCTATCAGTTGAGAAATTCAACTTCCTTCTACAGGGAGAATATATCAATGGAAAATATATTGGTGACATTGCCGGTGGCGGCGGATGCGGTGGTAAAAGTACAAATGGTACATACCCTGAATATGCAAAGAACGGATACTGGGCAATGCTGCTTTATAAAACAAATTTTGGATTGCAACCAGTTGTAAAATACGAATTTTACGACCCAGATGGTTCAGCATATAAATATTTAGATCAAACTCAGGTAGTTACCCAAAGCACAATTACTTTTGGTGTTAACTATTTCATAAATGACTGGACACGTGTTCAATTGAATTATCTATATAATTCAGAAGGAAAAGATGCTAACGGTGGAGTTACTGAATTCGATAACGATGCCTTAATGTTCCAGGTACAAGTTAAATTTTAAACTATAAATAATCGAATCATGAAAATAATTAGAAATTTATTATTGATTAGCATTTTTATAGTTGGCCTTGCTAAGGTTTCATCAGCACAGGGTGATATTCTTAGCGCTGCCGATTTTATGAAAATGGTTAAAGCTAAAAAAGAACTGGTAATAATTGATGCTTCCAAAAGCGAAACTTATACGAAAAGCCATGTAAAAAATGCGGTTAATATACCACATGCTACTTTATATAAAGAAGGTGATATTGAAGGATTAATTATGGAGCCTAATAAATTGGCGGAGATTTTTGCTTCTAAAGGAGTTTCTAACGATAAATTAATTGTAGTTTATGATGGTGGTTCTCAAAAATACTCTTCAAGAGTTTACTGGATATTAAAATATTTAGGTGCATCAGATGTAAAAATTCTTCATAAAGACATGAATGAGTGGAGAAAGTCAAGAGTACCTATTACAAAAATGCCAACAAAAACTTCAAAAGGTACATTTACTGTAAGCCTAAACAAATCAATCATTGCTGATATAAATGAGGTTAAATCGGGAAGTGCTGTAATTTTAGATGCTCGTGCAGCAGATGAATTTGATGGATCTGCTGACAAAAGCGATGGCCATTTACCAGGATCAGTGAATATCGATTATAAAGATTTTCTTACAGAAAGTGGTGCATTTAAAACACAGGATGAGTTACTAAGTCTATTAAAAAGTAAAGGAATAACTTCTTCTTCAGAAATAATCAGTTATTGTAGAACAAGCGTACGTGCAACTGTAATTTATGCAGCCATAGTTAACGTTCTGGGATGGAATAATATTAAAGTTTATGACGGTGCATATTTGGAGTGGATTGCAAAAGGAAATAAATTGCAAACCAAAGCCGGTGTAGCTGTTTCTAAAAAAACTGGTTCCGCATCAGGTGGATGTTAATAGACGCATAAATAATAAGTTATGAAAAAGGAATTTATTAAATCAACCAAGGCTGAGAGAGTTATAAGCGTCCTAAAAGATGGTGAAATGCTTGCTAAAAGAAATCAGAATGGATTTGATATAGTTCTTTTCGCAATAGATGATTTCTTTGCAGAAATTAGATATCATCAAAATTCTACAATTATAGTAAGTGTTGATACTATAACACAAGAGTCGGTACTTGAAAATTATTCACAACTTGTGGAAATACCGAAAATTAAGAGTTTGGGCTCAAATGTCCACTAAAACAAAAGGCTGCTTTTCAATAAAGCAGCCTTTTTTGTTTTAACCTGTTTCAAAAACCTTTACAAGACCTTCCATATCCAGAATTGTAATCTTTTTCCCCTCAATTGATATTAACTTGTCTTCCTGGAAATTTTTAAAAGTTCTTATTACACTTTCTGTTGACATACCAGCCAGTTCGCCTATTTGCTTTCTGGTTAATGGCAGAATAAAGGCTTTTTCTTTGAATATATTTACTGACATACATAACAATAGGTCGGCCAGTTTGCCATATGATTGCCGGTGCATTAAACCAAAAAATCTCGCATTTTTTTGATGTGAAATTTCACTCATAACCCTTAAGAGCTCAAGTCCGAATAAACTATTTTCCTTTATTAATGAAATGAATATACCAATGTCAATTAATTTTACCTTTGTTTTTATATAGGCTTTCGCAGTATAGCCAAATAGTCGATTTTGATCGGATATAGAAGATAAACCTATAAAACTTCCGGGAGTAGATATTCTAAGTACCAAATTATTATGACCGTCTTCATAGGTCACTTTTGCCAATCCTTCTTCAATTACAATTATGTGAGATGCAAAGGCACCCTGCCTGGCAAATATTTCATCTTTCTCATATTCAACTATCACCTGATTGTCTTCTACTATCTGCATTTGTTCCTTTGTAAGTACATTGAAGCAGTCGCAATCCTGTTTAAATATTGTACAACTATTAACTTTTTTCGTCTCGCTCATTCATAACATATTTAGCAATCAAAAATAGCAATTCTCAGGAATTGAAAATAGTAACATTCGCTACTTTTCTGTATGATTAAATTCACTTAATATCAAACTGTACATCATAGTAATATTGGTGAAAACAAGGCCTTGCTAAGTTAATTTTGTATCAAAAGAAATGATATTATGAAGAGAGCAATTATTTTATTTTTAGCAATAGTATTATCAGCTAATCTTATTTATTCTGCTGATACTTTGCCCGATTTTCCTTTGGTTAATTATACCTTAAAAATAAATAGAAATGAAAAGCCTTCTGTAAAACATTCGAAATTCGAAATATTGCAACAGCCTTTCGAAAATGCACATGAATTAACGAAAGCATGTCTTAGTTGTCATACAGAAAGAGACAAAGAAATTATGGCTACATCTCATTGGAATTGGGAAAGGTCGGAGCAAATGAAAGGTAAAGGAGTTGTACCCTTAGGAAAGAAAAATATTCTTAATAACTTTTGTATTGGGACAATGTCTAACGAAAAAACCTGTACTCGATGCCATATAGGATATGGTTGGGAGGATAAAAATTTTGACTTTAGCGACCCTTTGAATATTGATTGTGTAGTATGTCATGATCAAACAGCTACCTATTTAAAGGAAAAGGGTCAGGCGGGATATCCAAAAGAATCTGTAGATCTTAATTATGTGGCTCAGAATGTTGGGCCACCAACACGTAACAATTGTGGTATTTGTCACTTTTGGGGTGGTGGAGGAAACAATGTTAAACATGGCGACCTTGAAATATCCATGGAAAACCCAGGACGATCAATTGATGTTCACATGGATATAGAAGGTGAAAACATGAGTTGTGTAGAATGTCATAAAACCGAGAAGCATAATATTACTGGAAAACTTTATGCTTTGTCATCAGAAGATAAAAACAGAACATATTGTATTGATTGTCATACGGAAAAGCCTCATAAGGACAGAATACTAAATGAGCATATTGTACGAATCGCCTGTCAAACTTGCCATATCCCTGTATATGCTAAGCAAAACGCTACCAAAATGATTTGGGATTGGTCAACTGCTGGAAGACTGGACGATAATGGAAATCCAATGCATGAGAGCGATGCTGATGGAAACCATAACTATCTTTCAATAAAAGGGAACTTCGTTTATGATGATCATGTGATACCTGAATATATGTGGTTTAATGGAACCGCTAATCACTATTTAATGGGAGATAAAATTGAATCTGTTCCTCTTCAAATGAATACTTTATACGGTAAATATAATGACAGAGATTCTAGAAAAAATGGTGATGCGATTTCCAAAATATGGCCTGTAAAAGTTCATCGTGGCAGACAAATATATGATACAGTTTATAAAACTTTGATACAACCAAAACTGTGGAGTCCTGAAAAGGGACAGGGTGCCTACTGGAAAGATTTTGACTGGGATATAGCTTCTGAATTAGGTATGGAGTATGTTGGTTTACAATATAGTGGACATTACGACTTTGTGGAAACAGAAATGTACTGGCCATTAAACCATATGGTATCTCCTGCAGACCAATCATTGAAGTGCATCGATTGCCATCAACGTGAGCATTCCAGGTTACACGCACTTACCGATTTCTATCTTCCAGGAAGAGATTTTAGCCCAGTAGCTGAGACCGCAGGGGTTTCTTTAATACTTGCTTCTTTAATAGGAGTAGCATTTCATGCATTTTGCAGAATATTCCTTAAGTCAAAATGTGATAATTAATATATCAAATCAATGAATATCATAAAAACGAAGATATGAAGAAAGTATATTTATATAAGAAATTTGAAAGATTCTGGCACTGGAGTCAAACATTGCTAATAACAGTTTTGATTTTTACGGGCTTTGAAATACATGGAACCACAAATATTATTGGTTATGAATCAGCAGTAAACCTTCATAATATTGCTGCCTGGGCCTTTTTGGTATTAATTGTATTTGCCATATTCTGGCATGTTACTACCGATGAGTGGCGGCAATATATGCCTACATTAAATAATATGAAGGCTCAGTTAGACTATTATCTCATTGGTATTTTTAATAATGCGCCTCATCCTGTTAAGAAAAGGACCTTAAGTAAGTTAAACCCCTTGCAAAGAGTAACATATTTTGCACTAAAAGTGATTATCATTCCTGCCATGGTAATAAGTGGATTGCTTTATATGTATTATAATGATGCTTTTATAATATTTGAAATTGAGAATCTGGACTGGATAGCATGGGTTCACACTCTGGGTGCCTATTTATTACTTACATTTTTAATTGTTCATATTTATTTAATTACCACAGGCCATACATTAACTTCTAATTTGAGTGCAATGGTAACAGGTTGGGAAACCGTGGATGATGATGAAGTTAAAGAACTAGTTGAAGAAGCTATAGAAGAAACAGGTTTGAAGATCAAAGTTGTTAATGATAATCCTGAGGAGCATCAAAAATTGAAAAACCTTGTTGTTAAAGCTATGAAGGAAACCGAGGATAAAGTCAATGATGATAAATTAAAGGGTCAAAAGGAAAAAAAGAATAAAAAAAATAAAAAATAGAAAGATGAAAAGGTATAATCTATTAAGAAATCTACTAATTATTATAGTAATATCCATAATTAGTTCTTGTAACGATAAAAAGGTTTATGAAAGTGTTGATGGAATTGTTGCAGATGCTGCAGTAAGTGTAACGTCAATAAATGTAGAAAATCTGAAAGATAAAATTGATAATGGCGAAATGATTCTTCTTATAGATGTAAGGGAACCTAATGAGTTTAATGCTGGTTATATTCCCGGTGCAGTTAATATACCAAGGGGTGTGCTGGAATTTAAAATTAGTAATGAAGCCTTTTGGGAGTCAGCAATGTTATATATGCCATTAACAGATGAAGAGATAATAGTTTATTGTAAGAAAGGAAAAAGAAGTATTCTAGCTGCTGATGTATTGCAAAAGTTGGGCTATACTAATATTACTTTTTTAGAAGGTGGCTGGAAGAAATGGGAACTTACTTATCCTCTTATGTATGAGAAAAACCTGGATCATAATTCACATGAAGATGCAGGTGAAGTAGGTGGATGTTAATAATAATCAATAGTCCTTGCTTATCTAAATTACTAATGGTCATTGGTTGATATTGTTATTGATCAATGACCATTAGTCAATTAGGATTAATTGTTTATAGAAGTTTTGTTGTTTTATCTTATTCTCACTACATAAAACTACATCAACCCAATTAGTAAGATGTATTTGGAGTAGAAGAAGCAGGTTTTATATTTTGTTAAAGTTTATGATTGTTTGAATAAAAGAACTCTTAATTAGCCTTTTTGGCTTATGGATTCCAATAGAGTTTTATTAAGTAAGTTGAACTTTTTCCCCTTTACTTTAATTGCACCTACTTCGGTTAATTCCTTAAGTGAACGTATAACGCTTTCACGTGTGGAGCAAATTAAAGCAGCTAAATCGGTTCTTGACAGTGGAATCGAAAATTCATTGCTAGTATAAACTTCATTTGCAAAAAATAATATGGAGTCGGCAAGTCTGCCGTTGATTTGCTTTTGATGAACATTTACAAACCTGTCGAAATAACTCATCTCATCTTCACATAAATAAACTAATAGTTCGTTGGCAAAATTTGCGTTTCTTGTTATTAATTCCTTAAAAGTATTAATATCTACATAGCAAACTCTTGAAGGAACGATTACCGAAGCCGAATACAAATGAACTTTGTTTGATATTATTGATTGTAAACCAATGTATCTGGATGGTTTTACAATTTTAAGTATCTGATCATTATTCTTTGCTCCTTTTTTGTGAATTTTGGCCAAACCCGACTTTAAATATGCAATATGAGAAGATAGTTGTCCTTCTTTAAAAATGCTTTCTCCAGGCTTTAATTCTAATTCAGCACAATTGTTTCTGTGAATATTAAATTCATCAGTATTGAGAGTTTTTACAGCCCTCGATCTTATGACGCAATCTGCACAATCTTTCATAGCACAAAGGTACTAATTAGCTTATCTGTTGGTGCTTAAAGAAAGTGATATATGCTACTAAATAACATATGTTTAGAGCAACTTTTTAAATCATGAATGTTCCTTTAAAAGTTATTAAAACTGACAATAAAACTTGATATCATATACGGAACAACTTAACAATCTTCACATCATAACATGTTGTTAATCATACACATATAGAGATATTTTTTACTTTATCATCTTATCTTTGTATAAAGAAATTAATTATAAACTTTAAAACAATATATCATGAAATTAAGTCTTAAAATATTCGTAAATGCAGCATTGTCATTTGCACTAATTGGGTTTGTAACTTATTTATTTGTAGTAATAACAAGTTTCTTCGGATGTTGTGCAGGTATGTCAAGTTTTATTTATCATAAAATTGTAATAGGATTAGTGAGCGCAGGTGCAGTAGTATTTGGTTTTTGCCTTTATAATAACTGCTATAAAAATATTTATAAAGTAGAACACAAATAAAATACTATAAGATCCGAATAAGGTAAATTTGGTAAATGTTTAATACTAGTTTATAGTAAACCTAACTCCAATTTTGCCTCTTCGGACATCATTTCCTGGTCCCAGGGAGGGTCGAAAGTAAGTTCTAAATCAACTTCAGTTATTCCTGTTAAATATGATATTTCTTCTTTTACCTGGGCAGGAAGACTTTCTGCAACAGGACAATTAGGTGTTGTTAAGGTCATTAATACATGAGCTTTACCGTTTTCATGAACTTTAACCTCATAAATTAAGCCCAATTCAAATATATCTACAGGAATTTCAGGATCGTAAATAGTTTTTA
>PKTD01000168.1 GCA_002869315.1 Marinilabiliales bacterium
AAAACTCACAAAAGGATGACGCCATCAAGGTGATGCCTCCCTGGTATATTAAAAGAGGTATTGCTGAGAACATAACACCAATACAAAGTCCTGATGCAAGGGCTACGGATGACACCCCATCCATGAGGGATTTTATTAGTAGTAATCGTGAACTACCGCCCATGCCCTCTTCAATGGCACCTAAAATTGTTAATGATCCCATGCAATAAAGTAAAAAGGCGGTAAGCATTCCATCAGTAAATTTTTCATTCCCAATTTTTAATTTTCCTTTTAAGAATTCACTGAACTTTTCACTTTGCTTTTGTAAATCTAATGCTTCCCCTACTAATGCACCTAAAATAAGTGAAGCGATAAGATGTAATTCGTGAGTTGTTTTCAATGCCATGCTTATACCAAGAAAAATGGTAAACAAGCCTACAACCTGAAAGAATATTTTTACAAATCTGTGGGGAAGTTTTTTGTTTAAGGCCAGGCCCAAAGCACTTCCGGCAACTACTGTTATTACGTTGACTATTGTTCCTAACATAATTATTATCTAGAATACGAATATAGAAATTAAAATTTATAATTTTGCCAATCTTTTAATTCTTAAAATTCTACCTCTAGTAAAAATGCGAAAAACAATTACAATTTTATTTATTCTACTCTCATTTTCCAGCATATCTCAGGAGTACGAATCAATTATAGGAAGCGAAAACTATCAATACCCCAATGTACTGGTTATAACAAACCGTCTGGCAGATACAAATACTAATCAAGTTAACCCGGTTTATAGAAATATAGTGGATAGTGTTGGTGGTATCAAAGTTTTTAAAGTTGAGTTTAAAGAAGGCAATTTCATCTCATATGAAACGAGTCTGGAATCTTATTTTAAGACTTCTCCAGAAGAATTAGAGGATTGGTTATTATTCGTTCATGGAGATGGCAAGACTTTCATTAGAGCAGCAGCCAGAGGTCTTGATATTCAAAACTATTATAAAGTAAATGTTATTGTATTTGCCTGGCCATCCAGACTTCCTGAGGGTGGTATGACAGCCCATTTCAACGCATCCATTGTAAATTCCGGAAAGTCAACGGCTCATCTTATTCAGGTTTATGATAGTTTAAAAGTCTTTAGAGAGAATCATCCTGAATGTTTTAGTTCCAGTAACTTATCTGCTATGTATCATTCTCTTGGGAATAGGGTTCTTAAATTAGCTGCAGATAGCATAAATGAACACTTTGGCGATGACTATATATTTGATAATCAGATATTAAACGCTGCGGCCGTTAATCAGGAAGGCCATAAAGATTGGGTAGAAAAGATCAATGTACAAAAGAGAATTTTTAATAACAGTAATGTTTTTGATATCAATTTAAATGGCTTACGTATTATATCGCCCTTAAACTACCTTCTGGGAGAAAGGCTGTTTACACCATTGTCGGATAGTATAATGTATTTTAATTTTACGGAAACAATAGGCTTTCGCTTGCCTCCCGGGAAGTCACATACTTATTTTTTGGGTATTGCTGATAAATTTAATGGGGTAAAAAGATATTACAGTGAAATATTTCACGGCTTAATGCCTGATACTACAGATAAATCCTATCTCTTAAAAAGAAAAGACGGCTTTGGTTATAATGTTCTGAAATGAGTTATTAAACAGTTTCTACATTTCCTTCTTCGTCAACAAGTACTCCAAAGTTCATGTATTCCAGTTTACCTTCTACAAAGAAAAAGTCCATCATACCTTCATCAAAGGAATACCTTTTATCGGCATCTTCCATGTCGATATCAAAGTTATTATGGCCATGTTTTTTCATGAATTCAACAACTTTATCTTCCGGCATTCCAATAATTTTTGTTCCGTAGAGTTCTGCATCAGGATTATCAGTTTCAATTCCGGCAACTACCTGACTGGTATTGCCATCCATAAAAACAGAGAAACCTTGTTCCCAATAATGTAATACAACAATATTCAACTCTTCATCATCGTCGAAACTAACTATTTCCTCTGGCTCCCCTACTAATTTAGCAAGTTCGTCCATGTCCATTCCAAACTTTATTTTACCGTAACCTTCATTTGGTTTAATTGTGTTTTCCGATAACATCTTTTTATTTAATTTCAATTATTAAAGATTCAAATGTAATTTAATTTGTTAACAAAGAAATAAAAATTAATTATTAATCAAAAATAAATATTGCTTGAAAGATTCTAAATTAGTTAATTACTTTTTATTACTTATTTAATGGGAGAATCTGGTTCTTTAGCCATAGTTTTATAAACCAATTTGTCGAGGAAATTTGGAACAATTTTGTTTAAAAGAAAGGTCAATTTCCCCTGGGTCGTTAAAATTAATCTGTTTTTTCTTTTTGATACAGCATTATAAATATGTTGGGCTACTTCTTCCGCTGACATCATTTTATCTTCATCTCTGGGTGATTCTCCCTGTTGACTTCCATCTGCAGCCAATGCAGTGTTTCTAATATTTGAAGCGGTAAATCCCGGAAATGCCATTAAAACATGCAAGCCTTTTTTTAAGTTTTCTATTCTTAAGGTTTCCATAAAGCCATTCATAGCAAATTTAGATGCTGAATAGCCTGTCCTTCCAGGCAATCCTTTTAAACCTGCAATTGAGGAAACGCCAACAAGACTACCTTTACTCTTTAGTAAATATGGCAGTGCATGCTTACTACAATAAACAGTACCCCAAAAATTTATGTCCATTAAACGTTTTAATACGTTGAGGTCTAAGTCGGAAAAAGCAGCACGCATCGAAACTCCGGCATTATTTATTAAAATATCAATCCCACCATAAGTATCCACAGCTTTAAGGATAAGGTTTTTACAATCTGATTCATCACTTACGTCACACTGTAAATAACTAATTTTACCTCCACTTTGTGCAACTTCATTAGCAACATCTTCCAAGGCTTTAATATTCCTGGCTCCTATCAATACTTTTGATCCTTGCTCTGCATATTTTAATGCAAGAGCTTTTCCGATTCCAGAACTGCCTCCGGTTATTATAACAACCTTGTCCC
>PKTD01000152.1 GCA_002869315.1 Marinilabiliales bacterium
AAAGTTGAGTCTGACGATACTACATCTGATACATATAATATTTCACTTCCGGTATTAGAAATGGTAAACTGGCGGGTAGAGGTTGTGCCAACACTAATATCACCAAAATTAAGACTGTCAAGTTCCATCTCAATTACAGGATAACCCCCAACTGTAAGGTTTACAGTTAAATAATAATTAGTATTTGTAAGATTATTTATAGTAAATTTTGTTTCTTCCGAATAGTTTCCTGCAGATATATTTGTGGCATCAATATAAACCTCCAGAATTATACTGTCGCCACTTGCTATTTGTCCTTCAATCGAACTAAATGAAAGCCACTCCACATCCTCTTCAAGAGTCCACAATAACTCTGAATCACCATTATTTTTTAATGAAATTTGGCTGTTTGTTGTTTCTCCAGTAAGAATAACTTCGGTTATTTCTTCTGGATTTATCTCTAATATTGGTCCACCTACTTGTACATCTAACTCAGCAGGGTCACTCTCTATAGTATCATAAACTGCTGTAAGTTTGTAATTATAGATACCTGTAGGAATACCAGTCTCAATATATTCTAAACCTGTGATAGGCGAAGAGGTAAGTATTACATCGTCACGATATAAATTATATCCGGTTGGATCGTTTTGAAATTGCTTTTGGGAAGTTTTATTATCTAATGTACTAATGACAGATGAAGAAGTTTTATTTGTGTTTGTTATGTAAGTTCGTATAAGCCAGTTATAATCAAGTCCATAATCATAGGCAGTCATCCATTCACCCTCAGAAAACGAAACTAAATCGCCATACCAGTTAACGGCAGGACCAATGTCAACACCCATTGGAAATTCTGCTGCTACATTATCAACTGATATTCCAACCCAAAGTTCCTGTGTTGCATCAATTAATACCGCTTGATCGAGTATAATATCGTTCCATACATTGATTTCAAAATTATTTACAGGCTGACTATAAAGGATATTTGCAGCATTTTCACCAGAGTAAATCACAATTGTGTAATCACAAACTTCTGATCCGGGCACAAATCCAACTTTAGTTATATACTCACCATTATAGCCTTCCAGTTGGTCCGATTCCCAACGAGCAGATGCTTTCCATTCACCACCAGCCGATAGCCCGATAAATGAAAACAGCGTAGAGTCTGAATATGACCACCATTCCCCCAGCCCATCTCCAGGGGGTAGCCAATTAAGTGTAACATCGCCATTTTCAACTGTGGCAATAAAATATGAAGGAGGCTCATAAGTTAAAGTGTCTATATCTTTTTCAGGAATATATTCTTTAATTGAGAATGGGTTTTGACCTAAAGTATGTCCAATGCTGGCAATTATCACCAACAATACAGTTGTTATTAGTTTCATTTATAAAAATGTTTTGTAATGGTAGGCCGCAAACATAACGAAATACTGATATGATTTTTTGTCAAAGGTGTTAAATATTTTTAAAATGTTGTCAATAAGCCTGTTTGCTATCTTTAAAGTTTAGCATTTTCTATGGATATAAGATAAAATTGAAACACATTTATAATTAAACAGATATTCCAAATAATCTTTAAAAGCACATTCAAAATAAAATTATTGATAATCTTTCGGAAATATTTTTATAACATATTGTTTAGGAATAAAAGATTCTTCAGGCCAATAATTAATCATTCTAAACATAACCAACAGATTATTTGTAAACTTTATAGGTGTATCTCTCACAAAATACATGAAGTATAATGTAAAATTATACAACATCATTTTATACAGTTTCTTTAAATGCCTTATTAAAGATCTAGAACCAAATTACTGCTGTTTTTCAAAGTTTATTATATACATCCACTGGAACATCTTCTCAATATTTGCATCTGCCTCACCGGTCGCCAGGCTCTAATTAACAGCACCTACATTCTTTGTTCTTATAGTTAAAACACTAAACAAATACGCAAAACCAATTACTCCACTTGCTCTGTCGAGCATAACTTCAAAAAGTATATTTGCCACAAAAAGAAACAAAAATATTAGCAGGATAAGTTTGTTGTTTTGCCATGCAAATTTTGTTATTAGCAAAAGCATTAATACAAAGTATAGTAGACCTAATATTCCTATCTCAATGCATGTTTGCAGATACTGATTATGTGCATTTAAATTGTGTTCAACAGCGTCTAGCCTTTTACGTTCTAGGTAAACAGGGTTTAAAGCATCTTTTACATCTCCAACACCATAACCTAAAAGCATTTCATTCTTTATGGTTTCGAGTGAAACCTTCCAAATTACAATTCTATTTGTTAGAGGGGCTTTCTTTTGTTCAAATTCATTATTTACCTGTTCCAGAGTATTATCAACTCGGTTTTTAACCAAACCTATAAACTGGTATGAAAAGAGTACTACCAATATACAAATTATTGTAAATACTATTGCTAACCTTGTCTCCTTTTTATTTATCAGAATATATGCTGCATAAATAGGCAGAAGCATCATCCAGCTTAAGAGAGGACCTCTTTGTGACAACATAAACAGATAAACTACTAATACTAGTATTATGAAAACCTGAAAGTATTTGTTAATGAAAATCTCATCTTTTAAAAAAAGCAATCTGTGAAGCAAAATCATCAAAGCCAAGCTTGCGTACATAGAAACGTATGAAGGATGATTCCACCTGGCTAAAAAGTTTCTATAAAAAGCCTCAGTGCCCGAACCGTTTAAATAGCGGTAAAAGGCGTATCCGTAGTTTAAAATAACTATAATTAAAACACCTAATATAAAGGCATTTACAAGTTTAGTCCCAAGCCCTTTGGATGTAATATCCTTAAAAAAATTTGTTTCAGTCCCTACAAATAATGGTAAGATTAAAAGAGTAAGTTTCTTTTCTAAGGTAAATAATCCTTCTTCCAGGTTTTGTGAATATATTAAACTAATAGCGAGCAGCAGATAATAAATTACCGGTAATAAAAGGATTTTAAAATTGGGATTTTTCTTGAAACAGGAAATCCTTTCTTTATA
>PKTD01000296.1 GCA_002869315.1 Marinilabiliales bacterium
CATTATCATAATAAATCCAGTTAACTGATCTTGAATAATAGGAGTCAGTTGCCGCGCTTGTACTTGTAATCTTTTCAAAATACCCTGTTCCCGTATTTTTATACAGGATATTTTTTTTATTTCCAGCACTATTGCTTATATAAAGATCAACAAAGCCATCATTATCAGCATCTCCCCATGCGGCTGATTCTGAGTATCCTCCATTATTAACAATCGATCCAGTATCTATTTTAATGAATGAAGTATTACCGCTATTTTGATATAAAAGATTATTAATATTATACCAGTTTACAATGAATATATCTGTATTTCCATCATTATCATAATCTGCACAGCTTGCTCCGTCGGAAGGCGAATTATCATTTGTAATGGTGTCGCTAAGCAAACTAAAGTACTGTCCATTATTATTAATATACAGCATATTATTTTCACCACCGGTTGTTCCGTTTGTTATTAATATATCGAGGAAATCATCATTGTTAATGTCGATGAAGTTACAACTACGTGATCCACTCGGCGTATTTACAACATCTCCAGTTGTAACCCTGCTAAATTGTTGTGCATTAGCGTTTAAGCAGAAAAAAAACAAAGCAATAAAATAAGTATATTTCTTCATAATTATATATTTTAAAATTAAATTCTGGATAAATCTATAAATTGGTTTGCTGCTAAAAAAATAATTTCAATATACATTCAGCAATAGCGTATAGAAGAATTAAAACAGTGCATAGAAATATTTAGTTGACGAATATTTGTTTTTATTGACCAAAAACACCTGTTTATTGACCTTTGTTTTATAGTTTATTCATTAAGTATATATTTGTGCTTATGTTGAAAGTTTGGAATGTAAAACGAGTTTTAGAACATCTGCTATTCTGGGTTGCTTATTGGATAATGATAAGTTTTTTCCAGGGATTGTATCAAATGAAATTTGGCACTATCCTTATAAGCAGTTTTACACAATTACCATTAAAAATAATCTCAACTTATTTTTTCATCTATTTCGTCCTGCCTTATCTTTATAAAAAGAAGGTTTTATTTTTTATTATATTATCTATTGCAGTACTTAGTTGTTCTGTTCTTTTGCAAAGATTGTCTATGGCATATATTCAGTATCCACTTTTTTATGCTGATTCTGGTTATAGTTTTGAGTTTTGGGATTGGTATCGCATAGGTGGACATATTGTACAAACCATTGAAGTAATAGGTATAGTTTCTGCTGTTAAATATTATAGAGATTGGACAAGAAACAAAAGCAAAATAGAGGCGTTAACCCATGAAAAGCAGGAGGCTGAGTTAAACTTTTTGAAAGCACAGGTTCATCCTCATTTCTTGTTTAATACCTTAAACTCTATTTATTATGAAGTTTTAAACAAAACTGATAAAGCTGCTGATTTATTGGTTCAATTATCTGAATTGTTAAGGTTTACTTTATACGAATGCAAAGACAATTTTATTCAACTGGAAAAGGAAATAAAAATTATTGAAAATTATATTGAAATTGAGAAAAGCAGATATGGTAAACGATTAAAAGTCAACACTATTTTTGATATAAGGCCGGGTGTAAGGGTACCTCCACTAGTGTTGTTTTCGCTAATTGAAAATAGTTTTAAGCATGGTATTTCTGACCGTAAAGGAGTTAATGAGATTGATATTTTAATAAAAGTTGATAATAAAAAAGTAGTTCTGGATATTACCAACCCAATATCAAAACCGGGTACTAAAGACAGTTTAGGTGCTAAAGAAGGCATAGGTCTTGATAATACAATCAGACAATTGAAAATAATATATGATTCAAGATATAGCCTGAAAAGCAAAGTAATTGATAATAAATATAATTGTATTTTAGAGATTCCAATAAGCGATAAATGAGTAAAATTAGTTGCATAATAATTGAAGATGAATATCCTGCAGTTGAAATACTAAAGGGATTTATTGGCAAGGTATCAACTCTGGAAGTAAAAGCAAGTTTTGATAATGCTTTAAGTGCAATTTCTTATCTCTCAAAGAATAAAATTGATGTTATATTTCTGGATATACAATTACCCGAATTAAACGGCATCGATTTTATCAAAACTCTTGTAAACCCACCCTTAATTGTAATAACATCAGCCTATAATGAGCATGCCATTGAAGCCTTCGAACTTGTAGTTTTCGACTATCTTCTAAAACCCTTTTCTTTTCAGCGCTTTATTAAAACTATAAATAGAATAAATGAACATTTTGAATCAAGCGATCCTAGTGATACCACTATTGAAAATCGTTACATAAATGTTAAAGAAAACAGACATAATATTAAAATAAATATTGATGACATTATTTATATTGAAAGCCAGAAAGAGTATATAAGAATTGTTTGTGAAGAAAGTGAAGTTAAAACGAAAATGGGGATTTCAAAGATTGAGGAAATTCTGTCTGACAGCATGTTGAGGGTGCATCGCTCATTTATTGTTTCGTTAAACAAAGTTACTTCCTTCACTAAAAAACAAATATTTTTAAACGATCATATCATTCCCATAGGGAAATATTATCAAAATGAAGTTCTTAGGCAACTTGATTGATTTTTTATAGCTATTTATTTAATAAATCTGAAAATATTATTTCACTAAAACCTGTAAAAGATTTTATTTTGTTTTACTAGTAAATGAACAATAAAGAACATAATTAGAGTAATTAATCCACCAATAATAGTTCCATAAATATCTTTCCAGTCGAACACACCTTTAGGAAGTATTAATTGAGCAAATTCATATAAGATATAACCGATAACCAAAAATGAAATTATTCTAACTCCCTTCTTCCGTCCGGAATTAAAAATTGCAAGAGAAAAAAATATCTGGACTATTATTCCGCCCAAATTACCCATGGAGTCGGCAATACCAAAATCATTAATATTGTTTTCGTAAATATATGGTCGGTATATATATC
>PKTD01000230.1 GCA_002869315.1 Marinilabiliales bacterium
ATGCATTATAAAACCAAAATACAAGGAACTCCACTATTTAAATGAAATCGATCCCGAAATTTGTTATTTCTCATGGGATGTGATATTGGCAACAGAATCTGATTTAAATGAGATTAATGAAGTATTTATTTTTGTTGAAGATGATAGCGAAATACACATCGAGATAATTTCTGAATTAGACCTTTTTAGTGATGCAGATATCAAGCAAAAAATTACTGAACCTTTCACCCAAAATCTGCAGGATAAAAAAGGAATTATCAGGCTTATTAATTTATATGAAAAGAACTTTAAACCATCGTCAAGCAGTCATGATAATCAAAGAGAAAACGTAGATACTGTTGGGGTAACAAACTCAAAGGCTGGTGATAAAACTGAAGAGCGAATAGAAGAAGTAGAAAAGAAAGATAAAAATATTTATATTCAGTCCTCCAATATTGAAAGCGTAAGAATACCTTCAAAAAAACTCGATATACTTATAAACCTTGTTAGCGAGTTTGTTACTAATCAGGCCAGACTCTTTAATTATGCTAGTAATCATAGTGATGGCGAACTATTGGAACTCAGTGAGGATTTTCAAAACTTAGCCCGCCAGTTCAGAGATGTAGCCTTCGATATGAGGCTAATACCCATTGATTCACTTTTGGTTAAGTTTAAAAGACTAATCAGAGATTTATCGAAACAACTTAATAAAAAAGTAAATTTCACTACCGAAGGAACTGATACTGAACTTGACAAAAATATAATTTCAGCCATTTCCGATCCAATAATGCACATAATCAGAAATTGTATGGATCACGGTATAGAATTGGCTGAAGAAAGAATTAAGAACCAAAAACCTGAGATTGGCAACATTAAATTAAGTTCTCATCAGTCGGGATCATTAATACTTATAAGTATTATTGATGACGGAGCCGGAATTGATGAAGAAGTGCTGTTAAAAAAGGCAATTGAAAAAAAGATTGTTAAAAGTGGCACCAAACTGTCAAAAGAAGAGATCATCAGTTTAATTATGCATCCTGGATTTTCAACCAGTGAAAAAGTAAGTAATGTATCAGGAAGAGGAGTAGGAATGGACGTTGTAAAGAAAAATGTTGAAAGCCTAAGAGGAGATATTGAAATAAAAAGCGAAAAGGGAAAAGGTACTGAAATAATAATTAAACTACCTCTCAGCCTGTCAATTATTGATGGATTACTTACTGGAGTAAACGGTAGTTACTATCTGTTTCCACTATCTTCAGTAAAAAAGATTTTTAGTATCGAAAACCAACAGATAAAATCTACATACAAAAACCTTATTCAGGTAGAAGGAACACAATATCCATTTATAAATTTATCCAAAGAGTTTAATGGAGAATCTGAGCATAACAATAGTAAAAGTATGCTCCTAACCGAGTTTAAAGATCATGAGGTAGGTATTATTGTTGATGAAGTATTTTCAGAGTATCAGGCAGTATTAAAACCTATCGATAAAATTTTGAAGAAAAACAATATTTTTTCAGGCGCATCGATACTTGGTGATGGCAGACTTGCCATGGTTATGGACGTACATATTTTAATAAATCATTTCAGCAATTAATAATTGAAAAATGAAGTCAGAAGAAGATAAAATTATATCATTTTTAAGTTTCAGGCTAGGTAAAGAAACCTTTGCGACTAATGTGAGTGTTACCAATAAAATACTCCAACTTCCTGAAATCACGAAAGTCCCTAATGCTGATAAAAATATGATTGGTATTATTAACCATCACGGGAATGTATTACCTGTTTATGACATCAACCAGGAAATGGAATCAGGCGATAATAATTATAATAAAAATACATGCGTAATAATACTTTCCGTGGAAGATGCAGGAGGAGAATCTCAATTCGGACTTGTAGTAGATGAGGTTTTGAGTGTTGATGAAATTAATGAAAATGAATTACTTCCACCTCCAAAACTTGGAAGCAACAATAATTTAAAAAACATAGAAGCCATTTTTAAAAAGGAAGATGACTTTATAATGATACTTAATATTGAAGAAGTGTTTAAAAACATAAATAACTAAGGAACAATTAATTAGAAAATATTTATAGATATGAAAAATCTTTCCATTACAACAAAACTGATCATTTTTGTTTCCATATTGGGAATAGTTTGTGTATTTGCCATTGGCTATATATCCATTAGGGCAGCCAATGTAGTTTTACATGAAACTGCTGTTAATCAGATAGAATCGCTGGAAAACAGCAAAAAGTATTTGGTTGAAAACTATTTAAGCAATAGTAAAAAATCGATGGAAGTTTTAAAGATGTTTCCTAGTATCAGAAATATTCTTGGAGATCACGAAAAGGGAAAAAAACTTAATTTAAATACTACTAACTTAAGTGAGGTAAACTCTTTTGCCATGTCCAACAATATGGATAATGTTATAATTATGGGAGCAGGTGGGCCTCAAATTATTGCCAATTTAACAAACTCCCAGATTAAAGAAAACCAGATTGAAAATCAAAATACAATCTCCAAATTATGGAAAGAATGTATGTTGTCTAACAGAGTTGTTTTGACTGATATTGTAGAAAACTCAAACCTTAAACCTTCAATGTATATTGGCACAAGGATAGAAGAAAATGGAAAAATTTTAGGCGTTGTATTGGCATCATTGGAGGTTAAACCAATTTCTGATTTCATGATAAATGATGGAACAATTAACAAAACAGCAATTACTTACATTGTGGGTGAAGATAATTTGCTTAGAACAAATTCATCAAACAGTAAATCTACCACCATCCTTAATAAAAAGGAAATATCAATTGCCACCAAAAAGGCCTTCGACGGATATAGAGGAACTGAACTAATAGATAATTACAGCGGCAAGGAGGTTATGAGTTCGTATAGTTCAATTGATATTGACGACCTTAACTGGGCAATAATTACAGAGGTTGAAAGTGACGATATTTTCTCAGGAAGGAATTCCTTGGTTAATGCAATACTGATTGTTTCTATTATAGTATTAATAGTTATGTTCCCTTCCTTATACCTTATAGGAAGGGTAATGATAAAGCCTTTAAAGAAAGAGATTATCTATGCTAAGGAAATTGCTGAAGGCAATCTTGAAGCAACACTTGATATCGACCAAAAGGATGAAATAGGAGAATTAGCAGAATCTCTTCGTCAAATGGTTGATAAAACCAAAGCGGTTATTGTAAGTGTGGTTAATGCCGGAAACAACCTTGCAGATGCCAGTTTCCAGTTAAGCGGCGCTTCACAAGACATATCCATCGGGGCTTCCCAGCAAGCCTCATCAATTGAAGAAATTTCAGCATCCATTGAGGAGATGACATCCAATATTGAACAAAATGCAGATAATGCAAATAAAACAGAAATCATAACTCAGAATGTAAATTCAAAGGTAGTTGATGGCAGTGCTATCATACTTTCATCGGTTGAAGCCATGGAAAAAATAGCAGATAAAATATCAATAATCAGCGATATCGCATTTCAAACAAACATACTCGCACTTAATGCATCAGTTGAAGCAGCCAGAGCAGGAGAATATGGTAAGGGATTTGGGGTTGTTGCCTCTGAGGTTGGTAAACTTGCAGAAAAAACAAAAGCCGCAGCCGCAGAAATTAATGAAATAAGTAAGTCGAGTGTGGAGATCGCTGAAAAGACAAAAAATATTATGAACGATATTGTACCTAGTATTAAAAACTCCTCAGTTTTAGTGCAGGAGATTTCGGCTGCAAGCAAAGAACAAAGAGATGCTTCAGATCAAATAAACAATGCAATACAGTTGCTGAATGATATCTCCCAGCAAAATGCTGCATCTTCTGAAGAAATGGCCACTAATAGTGAGGAATTATCAGGACAGGCAGAGCAGCTACTTAATGTTATTGCTCATTTCAAAGTTGAAAAAGGAATCCACACAAACAATGATTTCAAAAAAGGAAAACGCAAACTAATTTCTGATAAAAAGTCTGGCTTTGATAATAACGACAAAGCCAATACAGATAAAGGAATTAATATTAACCTATCGACTGAAAAAGATAATTTAGATGATGGATTTGAAAGGTTTTAATATTTAGTATGATTGCAAAGGATCTGTATGGCGATTTATCCGACAAGGATTTTAAAATGATAAGTGATTATATCTATGATAATTATGGTATTTTACTGTATCCCAAGAAAAAATTACTTGTTAAATCCCGACTTCAGAACAGGATAAAAGTCTTGCAATTAAAAAACTATTCGGAATACTGCAATTATCTCATAAACAACAAGAAGGAGTCAATTGAGATGATTGACAGGATAACCACCAATAAAACTGATTTTTTTAGGGAGGTTAAACATTTCTATTTTCTCAGGGATGAAATAAAAAAAGGTTTTTTTGATAAAATTAAATCCGACAAACTTAAAGTATGGAGTGCTGCTTGTTCAACAGGCCAGGAACCTTATAGTTTGGCAATGATGCTATTTGATATTCTGAAATCTGAACATTACGATTTCAGTATTAATGCTACTGATATTAGCAAATCGGTATTAGAAAAAGCCGTTCTGGCAATATATCCAATGGCTCTAATTAATCAAATTCCGGACAATTATATTAAAAAATATCTGCTTAAAAGCAAGAATAATTCGGAAGCTAAGTTTAGAATAGCGCCGGAAATTCGTTCAAAAGTGGAGTTTTCTGTACATAATTTATTAGATGAGAAAATAAACTTAAAACATAAGTTCGATATTATATTTTGCAGAAATACACTTATATATTTCGATAGAGAAACTCAACTTAAAGTAATCAATAATTTACTTAGCAAACTGAATAACAAAGGCTTACTATTCCTGGGCCATTCAGAATCTCTTATAAACATGGACTTAGAACTTGAGTCAGTTTCACCATCGGTATACAAAAAAATTAATTAAACTTTTATTATGAGCACTGAAGAGACAATTATTTTGAAGAAGCAAATAAAAGAATTATTGGCCACTAACAAAAGACTAAACTCAAAATTAGAGGAAGCAGAAACCATGAAGACTCATTTCATTAGTAATGTTATGAATGAAATTTACAATCCATTTGCCTCTATAATTTCCATGGCCGAAAATATTTACACCTTGTCAGAAGGCAATCTACATAAAGCCAATGATATGGCAAAAATTATTGTTGATGAGGCACAAAAATTAGATTTTCATCTGAAAAATTTGTTTGCTGCTGCTCGCCTTGAAGCAGGAGTTGAGCATGTGGAATATTCTAAAATAAATTTGAATGATATTATCCCTCCAATATTAAAAACTCTTGAAAATGAAATTAAAATAAAGGATTTGGAAATTGTTTATCAGGAAAACTTCCTCACCGATAACTATTTCAAAACCGACAGGACTAAGTTTATTCTAATAATGGAGAACCTCATTAATAATGCTTTAAAATTCTCAAAAGATGGTACAAAGGTGGAAATTTCCTTAAAAAGAGATAATTATGGAGTTAAACTGGATATTACCAACATCCCACAAGAAAATTCAGATATTAATCTTGAAGAAATTTTTGACAGATTTAAAAGAGGTAATTCAACTATTAATTCTGTAAGCGGGGGTAATGGATTGGGACTTTCAATTGTGAAAGAATACATTGATATGATAAATGGGAGCATCTCCATATTTATGGATAAAAGCATTAGTATTAACATCGACATTCCAGATAAATTAACTGATTTAGAAGAAGATGACGATTTAATTAGTGAAGCAGAATTTTTTTAAAATGACAGAACCACTTAAGTTTTTTTTATTACCAGGTGCCATAAAAGTAAGTAAACGCCCTATGGAGATTACTACTTTACTTGGGTCATGTGTTGCTGTTTGCCTTTGGGATAAAAAATTACATTATGGGGGAATAAATCACTATTTAATGCCATTTTGGAATGGAAATGGTCTTGCGTCACCAAAATATGGAAACATAGCAATCGAACGATTGATAAACAATATGGTGCTTATGGGCTGCGATCAGAATGATATAGTTGCCAAAGTATTCGGAGGGGCTTCTATGTTAAACTCCTCTGAAAATTCATTTTCCATAGGAAGCAGAAATATAGAATTCCAAAAAGAAGAACTAAAAAATTATAGAATAAAAACTATTGCCAGTAGTTTAGGAGGAGTTCTGGGAAGAAAAATTGTTTTTAATACCGAAACCGGATTGATAAAAATGAAGTATATAAAACAATAACAAATTGTTATTAAGACAATTATAACCTATGAAAAAAATAAAAGTGTTAGTCGTTGACGACTCTGCTTTGGTACGCCAAAGTTTGAGTAGTATCATTGAACAGTCTGATGATATGGAATTGTTAGCCACAGCCGCTGATCCATATTTTGCAGTCGCTAAGATGAAAAAGCACAAACCTGATGTAATAACTCTCGACATACAGATGCCAAAAATGGATGGACTTACATTTTTAAAAAAAATAATGGCTCAGCATCCGGTCCCTGTTGTTATAATATCAAGTATTGCAAAAAAAGATAGTGACATTGCTCTGGAAGCATATAGGTTAGGTGCTTCTGAAGTTATAGAAAAACCAAAAATTACTGATAAAAAATCTCTGGAAGACTGGCAAATAAAATTTAAAGAATCTATACTTACGGCCTCTAAAACAAGGGTTTCAAAAATAAGGAGTTTAGCGAAATTACCATATGAAAAGAAGGAAATATCAAAACCAGCATTAACACAACCAAATCAAATTAGTAACAAACTCATTTTAATGGGATCCAGTGCAGGAGGCACGGAAGTTATAAATACAATATTGTCAAATCTCCCCATAAGCACTGCTCCTATTGCCATTGTGCAACATATGCCTGAAGTGTTTACAAAATCATATGCTGAAAGACTTAATAGAAATAGTGGATTAATAGTAAAGGAGGCTGTTTCTGATGAACTTCTAAGTGATGGAAAGGCTTTCATTGCTCCCGGAAATCTTCATTTAACGCTTAAGAAAAAAGGAACTAAAGTATATACTGAACTTGATGATGGAGACAAGGTTAACAGGCACAAACCGTCTGTTGATGCTTTGTTTGATTCTGCATGCACAATTAACGACAAGAAAATTATGGCTATAATTTTATCAGGTATGGGAAATGATGGTTCACAGGCTATGATGAGACTAAAGAAAAAGGGTGCTATCACTATTGCACAAAGTGAAGATAGTTGCATAATATATGGAATGCCTAAGGAAGCTTATAATTCTGGAGCCGCAACCTTTTCCCTTTCCATAAATGAAATTATTCAAAAGATAATAGAATTTTCAGGTAAGTAATTTTTAATTATATTTGAACACCGGTCATTAATGTTATGAAAAAAGAAGAAACGCCAAGGGTACTTATAGTTGACGATTCCAAATCAAGCCTGCTGCATATGAAGCAAATCCTTGTTAATAAGGAAAATTATCAGGTAGCGACAGCTGAAAATGGAGTTAGTGCAATAAAAAAAGCAAAAGCTCAGAAATTAGATTTAATCTTGCTTGATGTTGTAATGCCTGACATTTCAGGTTTTGATGTATGCAGAAAGTTAAAAGCAATGCATCAAACTGCTGATGTACCAATTATTTTTCTTACTTCTTTAACTGAAAACAAAAGCATCATTGAAGGATTTAATGCTGGTGCTGTGGACTATGTAAGAAAGCCTTTTGTTGAGGAGGAATTAATAGCCAGGGTAAAGGTGCATCTGGATTTAAAAAGAATTCAAAATCAACTGAAAACGGCAAAGGAAGTTGCAGAAATGGCTACGAACGCAAAATCCCTATTCCTGGCCAATATGTCACATGAAATTAGAACCCCAATGAATGGGGTAATAGGAATGGTTGAAGCCTTAAAAAGCACTCCCCTCAATGAAGATCAAAAAGAATATCTTGAAATAATTGACATTTCTTCGGATAATTTACTATCTGTTATTAATGACATTCTTGACTTTTCTAAAGTTGAAGCGGGTCAAATAGAATTTTAAAATGTAACATTTAATTTGTCGGATTGTATAGAAGAAGTAGTTAAATTACTAAACTTTAAAGCTCGCCAAAAAAACCTATTCCTCGATTTAAATTTCGACGAAAACATTCCAGAATATCTTATTGGAGATCCACTAAGAATAAAACAAATACTAATAAATTTAGTAAACAATGCTGTTAAGTTTACCTCTGAAGGAGGAATCACAATAAATACTCATCTCTTAAATACCAAGGGGAAAATTGCCGAAATTAAATATGAAGTAATTGATACTGGAATTGGTATTGGGAAAGAGGCAAAATCGAAATTATTCAGATCATTTTCCCAAGCTGATGCCTCCACAACAAGAAAGTTTGGAGGAACAGGTCTTGGTCTCGCTATTTCAAAAAGTCTGAGTAAAATGATGAATGGCGAAATTGGTGTTGATAGTGAGGAAGGAAAAGGCTCAACTTTTTGGTTTACTACCAAATTAAATATTACTAATGAAGATATAGTTAAGTCGGAATTTTCTGCAGGCGAGAGTAATCTATCGATGGATAAATTAAAAGTTCTAGTTGCCGAAGACAATGCTATAAATCAGAGAGTTGCAACTTTCAATTTGGAAAAGTTTGGGATTACTGTCGATATTGCAGAAAATGGACAGGAAGCTTTGGATATGTTTAAAAAGGCAAATTATAATATAGTTTTTATGGATATTCAAATGCCTGTAATGGATGGCTTAGAGGCTACAAAAAAAATCAGGCATTACGAATTGGAATCATCGAAAGCTCACAAAGTACCTATTATAGCAATGACTGCCAATACTTTAAAAGGAGACAAGGAAAACTTTATGCAGTCAGGATTCACTGATTATATTAGTAAACCTTTCAAGTCCAGCGAGTTATCGCTTTTAATTAACAAGGTGATAAAAAAAGTTTAAAAAAGTCAGAATTTTCTTTTTGATTACAAAAATTTATTACATTTGCACCCTCAAAAACGGGGTATGGCCCAGTCCGGTTAAGGCGCCTGCTTTGGGAGCAGGAGACCGCAGGTTCGAATCCTGCTACCCCGACGAGATAAAGACTAATCAGAAATGGTTAGTCTTTTTTTTATGCCAGTAAATACATCCCATCATCATAAAACACAAACTGCAAGAATAGTGATTCCCATTACTAAATCATTAATTACTAAATATTACTAACTAAAGAGGCATAAGCAATGATTGGTTATATTTGTCAGCATATGATATTTCATTTTATATCCAACCAAAATCAGAAAGTATGAGATTTTATTTTACCAATATTTCAGTGTCATTTCTTATGCTAGTGATTGTTAATTCAGTCAATAGTCAAACTTCGGTAACTCCTTATGATAAACTAAGTGGAATAATAATTAGCAATAAACCATCTTATAATGAGTCCTTACCACAGTTTGGGAAATTACTTTACCAATACCCGGTTAACTACAATGAGGTTAATTATGCTTTTAAGAAATATATTGATAAGCATCCTGGAATAAAATCTCCTATAGTAAGATATGCTAAAGATTGGTTAAGAGCCTTATCTCCCTTTGTGGATAATGACGGAACAATACACATTCCTGCAGAAGATATTTATTATAAAAATCTGAATAGGTCACAGGTCAATTTGATGAATAAATCAAACACAAATGACGGATCCAATTCAGATTGGACATTCCTCGGTCCAAAGGAAACCTATTGGCTAAATGAATCTGGCAATCCTATTGCACCTGGATCATGCCCTTGGCAGGTAAATGTGTATTCATTTGATATTGCCCCATCCAATCATAATGTCCTTTATTGCGGTACAGAAACAGGATTTGTTAATAAGACAATTAACAAAGGGCTTTCATGGGACTTATGTGCACCAAATTATTTCTTTGGTGGAGGAGTTACCGCCGTCGCCATTGATCCAGCCAATGAGAATATCGTGTATGTAAGTGCAGGAAATCAAATACATAAAACAACAGATGGAGGTGCAAACTGGACTCCTTTATTAGAAATGGATCAATTATTCCAGACCAATAGGATGAAGGTAAATCCAATGAATTCAGAACATATCCTTGCTGCAGGAAATGATGGAGTATTTGTATCTATCGATGGTGGAATAAACTGGAATCAGGGGTTGGACAAAGTCTCATATGATGTTGAGATTAAGACAGATAATGGGAATATGATTTATACCATATCTAAAAATAATGATAATTTCATGGTATATATGTCCGGAGATGGGGGGCAATCTTTTATTCCTCAACTAAATTTTCCTAACGGAATAAGCGACCAAAGCGGAGGCCTATTAGCAGTTACTCCCGACAATCCAAACCTTATGCTTGCCGTTATGCTGAGTTCCGACAATACTCCATATTTATATAAGGGAACCCTAGTGGGCAATAACTGGCAATGGAACTTACTGGCAACAGGCCAAACATCAAACTTTCCAATGAATAATGGACAAGGGTATTTTGATTTGGTACTGGAAATATCACCTTTAGATGAGAATTTGATTTTTAGCGGAACAACTACCCTTTTTAAATCGAGTAATGGCGGGCAGCAATTCACAGCCATTGGTGGATATACTGGTAGTTTTTCCATACATCCCGACATTCAGGACATGAAATTACTTTCGAATGGTGAAACATGGGTAAGTACCGATGGTGGGTTTTCAATAACAACTGATAACTTTACAAATACAGATAATTATTTTGCAAGAAATAACGGACTTGTTGGTTCTGATATGTGGGGCTTTGATCAGGGCTGGAATGAGGATATTTGTGTAGGTGGCAGATATCACAATGGAAATACAGCTATTGCTGATTTTTATCAACCCAAAGCATTGAGAATGGGCGGGGCAGAATCGCCTACAGGATGGGTAAAACATGGTGTTAGCCGACATGTGGCATTTAACGATTTGGGCAACGGATGGATACTACCAGAGTCAGCTGAAGGGCAGCCCGAAGGTAGATTCATATTTAGTAAATATCCTAATATGGATGAGTATGGTGGCAGAAGAGCTAATTTATTTTTTCATCCTAACTATCATAACACAATTTATCTTGGAGAGGGTAATGCCCTTTGGAAGAGTATTGATGGAGGTGTATCTTACGATATGGTTTATGATTTTTCTGAGAAAGTAAGGTATATAAACATCAGTTATAATAATCCATCGATATTATATGCAGATATTGTAAATAAAGGATTATTCAAGAGTGAAGATGGTGGAGTTTCATGGGAACTTAAACCTTCTCTTACAAATGGGTTAAACGGAACTTCTTACTGGAAAGGCAGAACTTTTTTTGCCATATCGCCATTTGATGAAAATATTATATATGCATGCCTGCAAAATGGAACGTGGTCATCGGATATTGGTAAAGTATTTAAATCATCAGATGGTGGTGATACATGGGATGACTGGAGTGGAGAGTTATCTGAATATACAAAATGTATGGTAATTCAACCAGGCAACAATAACACTGATTTGGTATACTTATTTACTAATGCCAGAGATGGGCAATCAGCAAAGGTTTATTATCGGGATGAAGATATGGATAACTGGGAATTATTTAACAATAATTATCCCGCAGCAAACTATGTTAACATGGCCCTTCCATTTTTTCGCGACAGCAAAATGCGTGTTGCCGGAAATGCCGGAGTATGGGAATCTCCTTTGCAAGAAACAGAATACACGCCTATTATTAATCCCTGGTTGGAAAAGGAATATGTAAACTGCATGACCGATACACTTCAGTTTGAAGATCATTCGATTATTAATCACGAGGGTGTAAGTTGGAACTGGGAAATTATCCCGGAGCCAATATATATTAGCGATGCTGACAGCAGAAATCCAAAAGTAGTATTAGGTGAAGAAGGAACTTATAGTGTTAATTATACTGTTATGAAAAACGGCAATAGTTATACTAAATTTCTGGAAGATGCCATAGTCGCAAGTACTTGTCCTAGTATAGACGACTGTAGCAACCCTGCTGATATTCCAAAAGAAGACTGGGAATTAATCTATGTTGACAGTGAGGAAGTTAACTATCCGGGACTTGCTATCATGGCTTTTGATGATGACCCATCAACAATATGGCATACCAGATGGAGTACCGGTTCAGACCCCTATCCACATGAAATTCAGATCGATATGGGTTCAAATTATCGTTTATATAACTTTACTTTACTCAACAGACAGAATGGGTCTAACGGTAGAATTAAGGAATACCAACTTTATATAAGTGAAGATGGCATTGAGTGGGGAGAGCCGGTTAGTTCAGGCGAATTTATTGATACCGGAGCGCCGCAAACCATTGAATTTGAAAATTCTGTGATAGGCAGATATTTTAGGCTTGTAGGCCTTTCAGAAGTAAATGGCAATGCCTGGTCATCTGCTGCTGAATTAAGTTTTGTTGGATGTACTGATATAACTTATGATGTATGTCAGAAATATGAAGACGAAAAAATTATTGCATTTCCTGTTCCTACCAATGGAGTTGTTAATGTATCACTTCCTTCAGGAAACAGATTTAATTATCAAATTATAAATGCAGAAGGAATATTAATTGATTCTGGTTGGTTTATTAAACAGGGTTCTGCCAAAATTTTTGATTTAAAAGATTATAAACAGGGACTTTTTGTAATTAAACTAACAAGGGATGATAATGTAGTTTACCGAGTGAAAGTACTGAAAAATTAATTATTAGGAATCATTATAAATAAGGTTTACATTTGCACCGCATAGTTGTTCAAAAACAATTCCTTATAAAATATAATTGAAAAAAAAAAGAGTAAAGGATTATATGCTACTTCTTTCTTACTTAGCATTTAAAAATTTCACGTCTAACAAAACTAATTATGAACTACAACTTAATAATACTTTTCTTTTTAACCTTTGGAATTATATCCTGCAATTCAAAATCAAATGATGACCTTGAGATTGAAACCCCTCCAGAACATACTCAGTTTAAAATAATTAACGAATCCAATGAAAGTGTAAAAGTATGGATTACTCTGGGTGCCACCCCGGGCTGCATACAAAATGTTTCATTAATACCCTTTATTACCGACTCAACCGATAACCTGAAGGGGTACTTTATGCTTGATAAAAATGATTCAACCATAGCTTACGCACCATCAGGAAGGGGAATAAATGGTAACGTATCATTTAATACGCCACCGCTCAATTGTCCGAATGAAGAGTTTCCCAATGGAGTAAATCTTTTTGAATTTATCATAAACAATTCATTTCAAGGTGAATTTGCCCAGGAAACAGTGGATATTTCTTGTGTTTCAGGAGTAAACAGCAAAATAGAAGGAAAGTTATCAGGGGGAACCCAGTGGAGTGCAACTTCTGACCACCCTGATGTTAAATATATGTATAATGGAGGAATCGACGGAAACAAAGGACTTGTCGGTGTGTATCCTTATGGTTGTGACACTTGTACTGGAGCAAAGAGTCCGCCTGCATGTATTACAGTTAGTTCCGATAAGCAATCTACTCCAATCTGCAATGTTCAGAGAAGCGCTAAAAATGCTGGAGGAGGTATCATCAGAATAGTATATAAAGGCGCATTATAAATAATCTTAAAAAACTATTATGCTCTCATGGGCAACTCAACCAATAATAGACCTCTTGTAAAAAACTAATAAATTAGAAAATTAGCATCTAATGAATTTACAATAATTGCATTACAGATTTTCATTAGTTATATTCGCAAATAAAGCAAATTCCTTACATACTTCCTTTACTTTGAAGTTATTACTATGTGTTCTGTGAATTTATTTTATATATTTGATTGCAAATAAAGCTTATATATGATAACTGCTGATAACTATCATGAAAGCCTGCACAATATTCAAAAAGATTATCTAAATGCCTTGCTTAATAAGGACAGGCAATCTGCTGAAAAGTTAATTACAGATAGTTTAAATAATAATGTGCCTATAAAGGATATTTATTTATCTGTTTTTCAACCTGCACAGTGGGAAATAGGGAGATTATGGCAAACGAATAAAATTACTGTCGCCATGGAACATTATTGTACAGCGGCCACCCAATTTATAATGTCAAGATTATATGATCATATATTTTCAACAGAAAAAAATGGACTCTCTCTAGTTGCTACAAGTGTTTCGGGAGAACTGCATGAACTTGGTATTAGAATGGTTTCTGACTTTTTTGAAATGGAAGGATGGCATACCTATTACCTGGGAGCCAATTCTACAAAAGAGGGAATTCTAGACATGATAAAAGAATGCAATGCCGATATTTTGGCCATTTCTGCAACTATGTATTATCATATTCCACATGTTCAAGAATTGATAACTTACATAAGACAGCATAATGAATCTGATAAACTTAAAATAATGGTTGGTGGCAAGGCTTTCAATATGGGTAAAAATCTATGGAAGGAAACTAAAGCTGACATTTATGCTTTGGATGCACAGGCTGCTATTGAAAAATCAACTGAAATTCTATCCGTAAATAATTAATTATGCTAAAGGGTATTGTATTGGTCTGTAATAATGACTTCAAAATAGAAGAGTTTCTTTACAATAGTTTTAGAAATTTGGTTTTTAGTCGGGGAGACGGTTCATTATACAGCATATGTGATAATGAAGAAAAACTAAAGCTTGATGAGTTCATAAAACAAATAAAAAATACTGGTGCTGCATTCAATTGGGAAATCAATGTGTCATTCAAAAACTTAACTAAACCACTCAAGTTTTCAGGAAGCAAATTAGATAGGAATTTTTTTGTATTCGGATTGGAAACCAATAACGATGTGCCTTTTTTATATGAAGAATTGATGCGCATTAATAATGAGCAATCAAATTATATAAGGCAGATACTCAAGAATAGGTTTATGAATACCCAGATGGAGAGGCCCGACGAAGATGTACTTAATGAATTATCCCAGGTAAATAACCAGCTAGCTAATGTGCAACGTGAATTATCAAAGAAAAATGTTGAACTAAATAAACTTAACCAGTTAAAGAATCACTTTCTGGGAATGGCCGCTCATGACTTGAGAAATCCGCTGGGACATATATATAATTATGCAGAATTAGTAGAAAATGACTCTGATAATCTAACCGACATGCAACTGCAATTTATTGGAGTCATTAAATCTCAGAGTTTATTTATGCTAAATTTAGTGGAAGAATTGCTGGATGTATCAAGCATAGAATCCGGCGAGGTAGTGCTTGACTTGCAAGGTGTTAATATTGTAGAGTTTATAAGAACAAATATTCATATGAATAAACACCTTGCTAATAAGAAGTCCATTAAAATCAATTTTAATCCATCTGGAAGAGAAATATTTATAAAAATTGACCAGAAGAAAATAGATCAGGTACTAAACAACTTACTTACAAATGCTATTAAGTATTCCGAACAAAACACAGAAATAAATGTCGAGGTAAAGGATATAGATTCACTAGTTCAAATATGCATAAGAGATCAAGGCTTAGGTATTCCTGACGATGAAATCAACAACATTTTTAAACCTTTTAATACTACCAGCAATGTTAGCACAGGTGGTGAACAGAGTACTGGATTAGGATTGTTTATCTCGAAACGAATTATAGAGTCTCATAAAGGTAAAATATGGGTAAAGAGTGAAGTTGGAAAAGGTTCTGAATTTTATTTTACTCTTTTAAAAGATCTCAAATAAACACAAATTTGTATTTTTTTATAGATTTAGTATAAGTCATTTTAACAAAAACATTTCAATTAATCATGGACAGAGAACAATTAGTTAAATCAGCCAATGAGTTGAAGTCAGTAAGCAATTCTTCATCAAAGGAATACAGCGACAAAATTGCAATAATTGTTAGTCGAACAGACGAATTATTAATGGCAAGAGATGATCTGGAAAAATTAGTGGGTAATAATAATTTAAGTATGATGAAAGATAATCATGCTAACCATGCTCGATTTATTTCAACAATTATAGCAAATCATAACTCTGAGGTTTTAGTCGACACTATCCTTTGGGTATTTAATGCTTATCAAAATCATGGATTTGCAAGTAATTACTGGGCAGCTCAACTTAATACCTGGATCACTGTTTTAAATGAAAACCTATCACAAGAATCATTCGATGAAATTTACCCTCTATATTTATGGATGCAGGTAAATATCCCATCTTTTGTGGAAGTTTCGAAACAAATAGTCGACAATCCTCATGAATAACAACTTTATTGATTACAACTATTCAAAACATTGATAACTTAACAATCAAAAGTTATTACTACTTTTACTTAAGACAATAAACAAATAATAAATATGAAAAGTTACTTTATATTTCTACTTTCATTGGTATTTATGCTTTCAGTATGCGATATGAAAGCACAAAAAATAATTGGTGATACCATAACTAAAACAAATCCAGATTCTACTATTATTAAAAAAGAGAATAATTCAAATGCAGTTGAAGAAATACAACAAGAATACTATGAACCTTCTGATGATGAAATTCAGGAATTTGGAATAATAACTGAAATAGAAGATAGTGCCTACCCTGTATTTAATATAACTGTTGAGTTTCCTGAAAGGCAATTACAAGCAGGTTTTTATTTAAACATAGAGGCTATAAACCTACAAATGGATGAATTATATGAACTTCTGGATAAGTATGCTACAATATTTTACACCAGTGATGAGGATAATGACCTTACCGACATGAAATTGGATGGTATATCCTTATTTGGAGAATATGCACCTGAAGAAGATTATAGTTCTGATAATATTACTGGAATACTTAGTGGCGCAGAATCAGTAACAATGAGCGATTTACCTGGTAAAATATATATTACTGATGAAAACAACAGAATATTTGAATTTGAGTGGTATGTAGATGAAATGATGGTAAAGGCAAATGGCAAAAAAGTGACTGCTTACTATTATTCCACATATAGAAATTCAATAACGCATATCATTCCTTCTGAGCAATAGTTTAGTGATTAAAAAATGGATGCTCCCAAATAACCACATCTGGATTTGCCTTTCTTACGCTCTCCCTGAATTCTTTTGTAAAGGATGTATTATATCTTATTGTTCGAGTTTCTTCAAGGTGGTTTAAATACTTAAGTATCCAAAACCGACTACCATTGATTTTAGTTTTGCTCCTTTTGATACTGATAATTGATGTAAAAGGCACCACTTTAGTCTTATTACCTCTAATAATATATAAGTTTTCACTATCGTGCTGCAATCGCCTGGATCTCCAGAATAAAAAATACAGGAATAATAAAACAATCAGGATTAATAGATTTTTTTCCCAGTTCTCTCCGAATTCAAAAAACCCTGCAAGGGCAAAAATTACTAGCGGTATTATAATAAAACGTACCCATCTGTAACCGTATGTAACTACTTTTCTTTTTTCCATAATCACTAATTCATCTCATACTTAATAACCCACTTCAAACTATAAAGAAACATTTATTTAATTAAATAATTGGGAGATCTTCTGTACTTTGTAGCATTTTCATAGGCAAAGGCAACTTCAATCAGAACACCTTCACTCCATGCCCTACCGAAAAAGGATATACCTACCGGTAAATCTTCAATAAATCCCATGGGAACAGTTATTGAAGGATAGCCAGAAATTGCAGCCGGTGATGAACTTCCCAGTTGATAATTATCGCCATTAATCAAATCTGTTTGCCATGCCGGGCCACCGGTAGGTGCAATTATTGCATCCAGACTCAGACTGTCCATTACCCTGTCGATACCATTCTTTTGACTTCCTTCCTTAGCATTTTTTAAGGCTTGTTTATAATCATCAGAATTTAAATCACCCATTTTCAATGCCATTTCAAGATACTTCTGATTATAATATTTCATTTCTATGCTATCTGTATTATTGAAATCAATTAAATCCTGGAGATTCTTTATCACAGCATCTTCACCCAATGATTCAAAATAATTATTTAGGCCATCTTTATATTCAAATAGCATTACCTTAAATGAATTGTTATCAACCTCAGCATTCTCTAAACTACCTATTTCAAAAACTTCAGCCCCAAGGCTTTTAATCTTATCTATGGCTTCAGAATAAACTTTGTCAACCTTAAAGTTTATTCCGTTTGCATCAGTATAAACACCTATTCTTTTTCCTTCTAAACCATTCTTTTTTAAATACTTAGTGTAATCTGGTTTTGTATTTCCTTTTGCAGCAAGTGTTTTTGAATCCAGCGAATCCACACCGCAAATGGTATTTAAACAGATTACAGCATCGGTTAAATTTCTTGCCATTGGCCCCGGTGTATCTTGTGTAAATGAAATTGGGATAATTCCAGATCGGCTAAGCAAGCCAACCGTTGGTTTTATTCCTACAATTCCATTATTGTTACTGGGGCAAACAATTGAACCATTTGTTTCAGTTCCAATTGCCAAAACTGTTAAATTGGCCGATAC
>PKTD01000235.1 GCA_002869315.1 Marinilabiliales bacterium
ATGTTCGTAGGTAGGTATATACTGTTCCAGTTTGCTGCCATGGCGGTTTATCTTTTGATAGTCGGAAGTGGCCACATAATCGAAATGCAGTTCTTTGTATATGCTGTCTATTAGTTCATTACTATTTGAACTTCCACTTGTTAATCCGCCCCAGGCACGCGACTGAACCTGAAAATTATATCTTTTCCAATTATTGGAATCTATATTTTGGTAAGGATTATAAAGTTTATCTCCGGAAAATTTAGATGGTCCTGAAAACTCATATACAGGGGCCATAAGATAAAATGCTGCCAATACCAATATAAGCAGCAGAAAGAAATTGCGTATTATTTTTAACGGAACTAAAAGTATCTTCTTCATTTAATAACTCTTATCTTGAAAATCAAGAATACAAAAAGCAAAAATACACAAACACTTTAATGGTTGATATTTTTTAATATATGTTTTGATTTTAGCTAAAAATGGTTGCAAGTTGCATCCTGCCTGCCGGTAATGCAGCGATGCAGATTCGATTGTTTGCTGAAAGGAGGTATTGGAAAAGTTGCGAGTTTTTAGTATAGGGGTTGCGGGTTCGATGAGTATTATCAATAATTCGAATAATGATCACCTCAAATAGCATTCTGAGATATTACTACAGGTCTTTTGGCTATGTGACAGATTCTCACAGATTAATATTTCAATCACCAAGACGAATCAGTGTAAATCGGCTTAAATCAGTGTCATCCGTGTTCCTATCAATTTGCCAGTAAAATTTTTAACTGAAACAAGGACAACAATGATAACCATGATAACTCCCTAAACAAAATTATAAGAAACCGTTAGACATTTTTAGGGAAATTCAGTCATTCATAATTTATAATTCATCACTTAGAATTAAATCCCCAACAAACTCTCCACCGGGCTACTGCCGCCGAAGAGCATTTTTTCAGGATTTTCCAGCATTTCTTTTACTTTCACAAGGAATCCTACTGAGGTGCTGCCGTCTATAATTCTGTGATCATAGGAAAGTGCAACATACATTATTGGATGTACTTCAACTTTACCGTTTACGGCAATAGGGCGTTCAACAATATTATGCATTCCCAGAATTGCACTTTGAGGAGGGTTAATAATAGGAGTGGAAAGCATTGATCCAAAAACTCCTCCATTAGTGATGGTAAATGTGCCTCCCTGCATTTCGTCAATACTCAATTTCCCATCTCTGGCTTTTATGGCCAGGCGTTTTATTTCACTTTCAATTTCTGCAAGGCCCATCATTTCTGCATTTCTGATAACAGGAACCATAAGTCCTTTGGGAGCACTTACCGCTATTCCCACATCCACATAATCAAAGCCTAAAATTTCATCACCATTAATTTGTGAGTTAATGGCAGGGAAATGTGCTATAGCTTCGGTAACTGCTTTTGTAAAAAACGACATAAAACCTAAACCAACACCATGTTTCTCCTTAAAAATCTCCTTGTATTTTTTTCTGATTTCCATTATTGGAGTCATGTTTACCTCATTAAAGGTTGTAAGCATGGCAGTTTCGTTTTTAACGGAAACCAGTCGTTGAGCCAGTTTTTTACGTAACATGCTCATTTTTGATGTATTATTATCACGGCTTCCCGACCAGGAAGTGGCTACAGATGAGCTTTTTGCTGCTGGGATATCGCCTTTATTTTGCTTATAAAAGTCAACGTCCTTTTTGCCAATACGGTATGATTTAAAGAATTCAATTAGTTGATCTTCAGAAATTCCTTCCTCATCCATTAACTTTTTAGCAAGAGGTGAAACCTTAGCATCATAATGGCTTTCAATTGTATCCTTAGGTTTATCAGTTTTTTCTTTTACTGTTTCTTCAGTTTTTGACTGAGGCTTTTCTACTGCTTTACTGTCTGGTTTTTTATCAGAAGTTTTGTCATCTGATTTAGTTTCCTCTTTCTTTGGTGCGCCTTCAGCAGAAGTGTCAACAATAGCTATAATTGTCCCAACTTCAATGGTTTCGCCTTCTTCTACCTTAAGTTGAATTTTACCACTATCAGTAGCAGGTATACTAAGTGTTGCTTTATCGGAATCAACTTCAACTATATCCTGATCAGTTTCCACATAATCGCCATCTTCAACTAACCATGAGGCAATTTGCACTTCGTTTATTGATTCACCAGGACTTGGAACTTTTATTTCAACTAACATGGCTTTTATTTTTTCTAATGCATTTATTTAATAAAGAAATAATACTTAAAATGCTAATTTACAGCTTAATTATAAAAGTGGTTTTTTTCCACTATGGAAACTGGAATTCATTTCATCAAGTTTGTACTTCTCGAGTTCTTCTTCAAAACTAACCCATTTATTACCTATGCACACCATTTTACAATCTTTTTCAAGGAATGGACAGTCACAAACACCAAACACTTTATCCACAATTTTCTGGTATCTCAACTTATGGAAACTTGGGCTACCTGTTGCGGGGCTGCCACTAGCAGGTCGAGCTACCAGTTGGAATTTAAGATTATCTTCTTCATCAAACTGCTTTTTGAAGAAGTCGTAGGGGCCCATATTTGCTGGTTCTTCCTGAACCCACATAAGTGATGTTGCCTTATGGTATTTTGATACTATATTCTTAACCTTTGTTTTTGGGAAAGGATATAGTTGTTCAATTCTTACCAAAGCCACTCCCATTGATTTTAATTTTTCTCTTTCAGCAAGCAAATCGTAATATACTTTGCCACTACAGAAGGCAACTCTATGAACCTTTTCAGGAATAACAAACTCATCATCAATAACTTCCTTAAATCCTCCGTTGGTAAAATCATCAATACTGGAAATACACTTAGGGTGCCTTAATAAACTCTTAGGAGTAAAAATAACCAAAGGTTTTCTAATATCTCTTTTTAACTGACGTCGCAATACATGGAAGAAGTTAGCAGGTGTAGTACTGTTTACAATTTGGAAATTATTTTCTGCGGCAAGTGTTAGAAACCTTTCCATTCTAGCACTGGAATGTTCTGGTCCCTGACCTTCAAATCCATGAGGAAGAAGAACAACCAAGTCGTTCATTACATTCCATTTATCTTCAGCACTGCTTAAAAACTGATCGAAAATTACCTGGGCAGTATTTGCAAAATCACCAAATTGAGCCTCCCAGATTGTTAGGGAGTAGGGTGATGCCAAAGAATACCCATATTCAAATCCCAGCACTCCGTATTCAGAAAGTGAAGAGTTGTATACTTCAAACTTTGCCTGTGATTTATTAAGGTTATTTAAAGGGATGTATTTATCTGTGCTGTCTTCTACATGTAAAACTGCATGGCGATGCGAAAAAGTTCCTCTTTCCACATCTTGTCCGCTTAATCTTACAGGGATACCTTCATCCAGCAAACTGGCATAGGCCATTAGTTCTCCCATTGCCCAATCAAGTTGGCCTTTTTCTACCACTATGTCTTTTCTTTGCTTTTGCAAGCGCAATGTTTTATTGAAGAATTTCTTGGTATCAGGTAAAGACGAAATTTCTTCGGTATACTCTAAAAGTTTCTTTTTCGTAATAAAAGTATCGGGTGATTTTATAAAATCTGCATCAGAGGCTTTCTTTATCTTTTTCCAGGTTTCACCAAGGAAATTATCCATATCTGTATTAGTATGTGTTTTAGAAGCCTTTAGATTTTCTTCTAATTTTTGATTCAGAAGTTTTTCTTCTTGCAAACAATATTCAGTGGTTACCACACCTTCTTCTATAAGCCTTTTTTTATAAATCTGGTAAGGGTCAGGATGTTTTGCAATTTCCTTATAAAGAAGAGGTTGAGTAAAACGAGGTTCATCTCCTTCATTATGACCATATTTACGATAACAAAGTATATCGATGAAAACATCTTTATGGAAAGTGTTTCTAAATTCCATAGCCATTTGGATGCTAAAGGATACGGCTTCAGCATCATCCCCATTAACATGGAATACAGGTGATAAGGTAGTTTTTGCAACATCGGTGCAGTAAGTACTCGACCTGGCATCCAGATAATCAGTTGTAAAACCTACCTGATTATTGATAACCAGGTGAATTGTTCCTCCTGTTGTATAACCTTTCAGGTCCTGCATTTGAATAACTTCATAAACAACACCTTGTCCGGCAATTGATGCATCTCCATGAATTAGAATAGGGGCTATCTTATCAGGGTCTCCATTATATTTTTTATCAATTTTTGCTCTGGTTATACCTTCAACTACCGGGTCCACCGCTTCCAGATGTGAAGGATTTGGAGCGAGGGTCATCTTTACATCTTTCTTTTGTATAGTTTTACGTTTTACAGAATAGCCAAGATGGTATTTTACATCGCCCAGAACCTTTTCATCGCTATAATTTACACCGTCAAATTCGTGGAAAATATCCTCATAGGGTTTCCTTAAAATATTTGCCAGTACATTTAATCGTCCGCGATGGGGCATGCCGATAATAAATTCTTCAATTCCTAACTCACTTCCCTTCTCCATTACAGAGTCGAGGGCTGGTACCAAAGCTTCAGCACCTTCAAGTGAGAATCGTTTTTGACCTGGAAATTTCTTTTGCAGAAATTTTTCAAAAAAAACAGCCCTCATTAATTTTTGAAGGATATATTTTTTTAATTCAATACTAAAGGAAGGTGTATTTTTTGTGCCTTCGATTTTTGATTTGAGCCAGTTTACGATTTTTTCATCCCTGATAAAAACATATTCAACACCAATTGAACTGCAATAAGTTTGCTGAAGGAAGTTAATAATATTTTTGAGTTTTGTTTTTCCCAGGCCTAATTCATTTCCTGCCTCGTATTCATTTTCAAGATCGGCCTCTGAAAGTCCGTAATTAGAAATGCTGAGGTCGGGTTTGTATTCGCGACGTTTTCTAACGGGATTTGTCAATGTAAACAGGTGCCCCCTTCTACGGTAATCGTTTATCAGGTTAATTACTTTAAATTCATCATTGGTAATTCCTGAACTTTCATGGGGTCGGGCATTGTAGGTTTTCTGGCCAATGTCGAAACCTGTGAAAAAATTACGCCAGCCTTCTTCTAAGTCTTCCGGATTTGATTTGAATTTTTTATATAATTCATCAATTACTTCCGGATTGGTATTGTTAATAAAATCGTAACTATCCATTTAAATGAATTTGTAATATCTATCAAATATACAAAGAAATATTAAGGGCAAATTTCGGATAAATCATTAATTTAGAATCTCTTTAAATAATAAAAATTCTTAAAAAAAACCCGGCTAAATGCCGGGTCCTTAATACTATGTATCCTGTCTTTATTCAGGGTGGATAGCTTCCACGGGACAAACGTCTGCGCAAGCACCACAATCAGTACATAAATCAGGATCTATAACGTAGATATCTCCTTCTGAAATTGCGTCAACAGGACATTCGTCGATACAACTACCACAGGCAGTACAATCGTCTGAAATTTTATAAGCCATAATAATCTAATTTTAATATTAAAATATGCTGCAAATATATGTATAATGTGAAAGTACCAATATAATTTTGCTATTTTTTTTGCTTATTTTATTGTTTAATAAATAACAGTATTGAAGACCAAAAGCCCAACACTAATCATTATCCGTTAATATTGATGTGGTATTAACGTTGGAATTGGGCTATTTAAAATTTAGACTAATTATAATTAAGCATTTGTGAAATGGAAATCCGAATATTTAATTTTGTAAACAACATATAATCAGATTATTATGAAAAATACTTCATCTTTTTTTTTCAAATAAATCATGTTAAAAAAAAGTTAAGTCATTCTTCCAACTTTTAAATATTCATTTACATTTGCCATATAAAAAGTTAATTATGACTAAGGTTAAGAATAGAATTATTGAACTTAAAAATGCAGTTATTCGATTTGCTGGAGATTCTGGTGATGGGATGCAATTAACAGGCAGTTTATTTTCAGATTCAACAGCCTTTGCGGGGAATGATTTTGCAACATTTCCTGACTATCCTGCTGAGATTAGGGCTCCCCAGGGAACAGTGGCTGGCGTTTCAGGATTTCAAATTCATTTTGGTAGTAATGACATTCACACTTCCGGAGATGTTGCCGATGTGTTAGTTGCCATGAACCCTGCATCATTAAAGGCAAATATGAATTGGATATCAAAAGATGCAATTATTATTGCTGATGTTGATTCATTCAATGAAAAAAATATAGAAAAAGCTGGTTATGAAGATAATCCACTAACAGATGGGAGTTTGACCGGGCATTTAGTTTTAAGTGGACCGATTACTACTATGACAAAAAATGTTGTTAGTGAATTGGATATTGATAATAAATCGGCCCAGAAGTCGAAAAATATGTTCGCCTTAGGGATGATTTTATATATGTTCAACAGAAGTTATGAAGAGATATTTAATTTCTTTGAAACTAAATTTGCTTCAAAACCAATTATAGTAAAAGCAAATAAACTAGTTCTCGAAGCTGGTTACAATTATGCAGATACTATTGAGTCGTTTGCTAATACTTTTAAAGTAGAGCCTGCACCTCTTAAAAAAGGTGTGTATAGAAATGTTACTGGTAACCTGGCTACATCATGGGGTTTGCTGGCTGCAGCGGAGAGGTCAAAACTAAAATTATTTTGTGGTAGTTATCCTATTACTCCTGCTACAGAGATTCTACAGGAATTATCAAAACATAAACAATTTTCTGCAGTAACCTTACAAGCTGAAGATGAAATTGCAGGTATTGTATCCACTATAGGAGCAAGTTTTGCAGGTGCATTACCGGTAACAACTACTTCAGGCCCAGGTTTATCATTAAAAAGTGAAGCCCTGGGATTAGCAGTAATGACTGAATTACCATTAGTTGTTGTTGATGTTCAGCGTGGTGGTCCTTCAACTGGTTTGCCTACAAAATCGGAACAAAGTGATTTAATGCAGGTATTGTTTGGAAGAAATGGAGAGGCACCAGTAATTGCAATAGCAGCTAGCAGTCCTTCTGATTGTTTTTACTCTGCTTATGAAGCAGCCAAGTTGACCTTAGAGCATATGACACCAGTAGTTTTATTGACTGACGGATCATTGGCAAATGGATCTGAAGTTTTTAAAATTCCGGAAGTTAAAGATTTACCGGAAATTATCCCACCATTAGTTAAGGATAATGAACCTGGTTTCCAACCATATAGTCGTGATGAGAAGAAATTAAGTCGCCCATGGGCTATACCAGGAACTAAAGGCTTAAGGCATAGGATAGGGGGACTTGAAAAGGAAAATATTACAGGCAATGTATCCCACGACCCTGAAAATCATGAATTGATGAGTAAAATCAGGGAAGAAAAAGTAGAATTAGTTGCTAACTTTATAGAAGATCAAGAAGTATTTGGCGATGAAAATTCTGATACATTAGTTGTTAGCTGGGGAGGTACACATGGTGTAATGTTAACTGCAGTTGAAGAACTTCTAAACGAAGGCCATTCTTTAGCATTTGCTCATTTTAAATATATAAAACCACTTCCAAAAAACACTGCTGAAATTTTAGGAAAATATAAAAAGATACTGGTTTGTGAAATTAATCTTGGCCAATTTGTAAATTATCTGAGAATGAGGATGCCTCAATTTTCTTATGAGCAGTATAATAAAATACAGGGCTTGCCATTTACTGTTTCAGAATTAAAAAAGGAATTTATTGCTCTTATAAACAAGTAGAAAAATGGAAAATATTATAGATACATCTAAATTAGAACTCACTAAGCAGGATTTTGAAAGCGATCAGATGGTAAAATGGTGCCCGGGTTGTGGTGATCATGCCATCTTAAAATCTGTTGAGGCAGTATTTCCACAATTAGGTATTCCAAAGGAAGATTTTGTTGTAGTATCTGGTATCGGATGTTCATCGCGTTTCCCTTATTATATGAATACTTATGGTATACATGGAATTCATGGTCGTGCTGCAGCCTTAGCCACAGGAATTAAAATGGCAAATCCTAAACTAAGTGTTTGGATGATTACAGGGGATGGTGATTCAATGGCTATAGGCGGAAATCATTTTATTCATGTGGCTAGAAGAAACCCTGATGTAAATATTCTGCTTTTTAATAATAAAATTTATGGTCTTACTAAAGGGCAGTATTCACCAACTACACCAAAGGGTAGTAAAACAAAAACCTCACCCCAAGGAACTTTCGAGATGCCGTTTAACCCAGGTGAACTTGTTATGGGAGCAAGAGGTAAGTTTTTTGCACGTGTAGTGGATACAAACATAAAAATGATGACAGAAGTATTTGCTGAAGCCGCTAAACACAAAGGGGCATCAATAGTTGAAATACTAGCTAATTGCGTTATTTTTAATAATAAAATTCATGGTTTAATTACTTCAAGAGATACAAAGGCTGATAACCAAATATTTTTGAGGGCAGGTGAGCCTATGAAATTTGGTAAGGATAATGAAAAAGGGATTATTTTAAATGATTCTCATCTGGAGGTAGTTAAAATAGGTTAAAATGGAATAACAGAAGATGATTTACTTGTACATGACCCAACTAGAGAAGATTCCGGTATTCATATAATGTTGGCAAATATGTCACCACCTGAATTTCCAGCTGCCTTAGGTGTAATTCGTTCTGTAAAAGCGCCTACAGTTGAAAGTGCTGTTTGGGAATCAGTTGAACATGAGAAGAAAGTATCGCCATATAAATCAGTTGACGACTTGCTTAAAGCAGGAAATACATGGAGTATCGACTAACGATCGTTATTCATTTCTATAATCATATTATCAACTTTTTCAAGTAATGCCTTTGTATTTATGGGTTTACTTATATAATCGTTACATCCTGCTTGTATAGCTTTTTGGTCGTCTCCTTGCAATGCATAGGCTGTTTGTGCAATAATCTTTACTTTACTGTTAAACTTCCGGATTTCCTTTGTGGCTTCATAACCATTTACTATTGGCATGCGTAAATCCATGAATATTATGTCGATATCAAGATTCTCTTTTGCAATGTCTATGGCCTCTTTTCCATTTTTAGCTCTTAAAAATTCTGATGCATAATTATCTAAAACAACCTTTAAAAATTCTGATGAGAAATCTTCATCTTCAACAATAAGTATTTTCAAATTGCCAACCATTTTACTTTGATTTGACACTATCTCATCTTCATTGTGTTTATGTGGAATTGTAAAAAAGAAACATGAGCCCTTTCCTTCTTCTGATTTAGCCCATATTTTTCCTCCTAACATTTCAACATAAGCCTTTGTGATGGATAAGCCCAGGCCACTGCCTTCTTTAGCTTTTACTTCGCTAAGATCAGCTTGTACAAAAATATCGAAGATCGCATCTAACCTGTCAGGTGGGATACCTATGCCACTATCCTCTACAAAAAATTCAAGAAAATTGGATTTAACATTATATCCAACCTTTATGGAGCCTTCAAAAGTATATTTTATCGCATTTCTTATTAAATATGAAAGAATAGAGTTGAATTTATCGTAATCGGTTTGAAGTAATATTTCTTCTTCTATATTTTTCTGGTCAATAATCAATTTCAGACCTTTTTGCTTAGTCTCTGTTTCGTGAAGTCTGAATTGCTGTTTTAACTCTTTACTTAAGTTAAATTCAATTGAATTAATATTTACCTGCCCTGTTTCTATCATTGAAATATTCATGATATCATCGAAAGTGTTAAGCAATCGATTACCACTTTCCAATATAATATCTATATACTCTTGTTGCTCATCCACACTTAAATTTGTATTCTTCAGCAAACTTGTAAAACCTAGTAAACCATTCATTGGGGTTCTTATTTCATGACTTATATTTTGTAGGAATGCAGATTTTAGTTTGTCACTTTCTTTGGCTTTTTCCAATGCATACTTCAAGTCAGTTTCACTTTGTTTACGATGAATAGAAATACTAATTTGGTCAGCAATAATTTCCATAATAGCTAAGTCATTTTCACTATATGCATTTTTATCCTCATAATTTTGCAATGCTAAGACTCCAAATACTTCATCATTATTTATGAGAGGAACACCCATCCATATTTGTGAGTTGGTACCAATAAATTTTAATAAACCTTTATCTTCAAATTCTTTTTTTAATTTATTGTCAGCCAATATTGGTTTTCTTGTTTCAATTACATATTTAGTGAGTGTTTTATCAGCATTTACTTTTGTAAAATTGTCATATTTATCAGAGTAATATGGGAAACTCAATAAATTATTTTTTTTATCATAAAGAGCAACATAAAAGTTTGTAGTGTCAACTACTTTTCCTACTTCTTTTCTGATTATTGATATTAGTGCCTGTAGGTTATCTGAAATTGTATTGGCTTTGCTAATATTATAAAGTATTCCCTGAATTAATTGAGATCTTTTCTGCTCGCTTATGTTTCTGACAAATGCAAAAGATCCCTGAAATTTATCTTCATGATCCAGCATTGTTGTTGCACTGAATAGAGCATCAATATTTTTACCATCCTTTTTCTGTAGTTGTATTTCATAAATCCTCTGCTTATTGTTGCTATTTTGTGAAATCTGGTGTTTGAATATTATTAGATTTTTTTCATCCACAAAATCAAATGGAGTTTTACCAAGCATCTCTTCTTTAGTATAACCAAGCATTTTGCACAGAGACTCATTAACTAAAGTTGTTTTACTTTCGGTATCAATAAGCCAAAAACCTTCAGATGTTGTTGCAATAAGCTTTCTGTAAGACTCCTCGCTTTTTTTAAGTTTTAAAAGATCACTTCGTTGTTGAGTTACATCTTCAGCAATTTTTATGAAACTTGTAATTTCATTATTTTCATTGTAAATTGGTGAAATAGAGACGCTTTCCCAAAAGAGTTCTCCAGTCTTTTTTTTATTATGAACCTCACCTTTCCAAATGTTTCCTGCCAGAATAGTTTCCCACATTTCCTTATAAAACTCTTGTGATTGCTCTCCTGAATTTAATATTCTTGGGTTTTCTCCTCTTACCTCTTTTAATGTGTATTTTGTGAGTTCCGTAAATTTTGGATTAACATATTCAATTTTTCCTTCTACATCAGTAATTACAATAACTGAAGGGCTGTGTCGAACAGCTGTGCTAAGCTTCTTTAATGTGTGTTCATTTCTTTTTCTTATTCTTATATCTCTCACTATCGCTGTGAAAAAGATTTCATCGGAGAATTCATATTTTGATAGGGAAAGTTCAATTGGTATTGAACTTGTATTTTTATGAATAGCCGTTAATTCTAGAGTTCGGCCAAATAATGCTGTTAACTCTTTGGATTCTAATGGGTTTCCAATGGCATTTTCAATAATTTCTTTTGATTCGGGGATAATATCTGCTATTTTTTTGCCAATGGTTTCTTTTTCGCTATACCCAAATATTTTAGTTGCCGCTAGGTTCCATGAATTAATTAAGCCATTTGAATTAACCGTAATAATAGCATCAGCTGCTGTTTGTGTAATCGAACGGTTTAGATTTTCGCTTTTTGTTAATGCCTTTTTTTCCAGAATATTTTTCGTGATATCTATTATATAGCCTTCAATTGCTATTGGCTCATTGTTATCATTGTAAATGCCTATTCCTTGTTCTTCTACATATATAATTTCGCCATTTTTTTTACGAATCTTATATTTAATTTCATAATGTTGTTGGTTATTTATAGCTGGTTGTAACTCATCCCAAACCCTTTGTCTGTCTTCGGGAACTATCAGTTCATTATATGTTAACCTTTTATTATTAATAATATCTTCTGCCTCGTAACCAGTAATTTTAGTAAAAGCAAAACTTACAAACTTCATAGTCCAATACTTGTCAATCAAACATCGAAAAGCAAATCCCTTTAAATTATCGAGTAGGGTTTTGTACTTTCGTTTTGTTTCACTATCATCTTGTTTAATATTTTTCGCTGACTTACTCCAAAAACTGACTATATAAGGTGTATTGCTTTCGGTTGCTTCAATTAATTGGGCATTAACATTTAAATTGTGGCCTTTGTTGTTTATTTTAATCTTTAGTTTAAAATTTTGTATTTCTTTCTTCTTTATTGTTTCAGCAATAATTATTTCGATGGGGTTTTCATTTTGAAGGTCTTTAGAGGAAAATATTTCATTAAGGTTTACTTTGCTGGACTTTTCTATCTTAATATCGAATAATTTAGCAAAATGCACATTTGCTTCAATAATATTTAGTTTTGTATCAAAAATTAATATGGCTTCATTTGATAAACCTATTATTGATCTATAATTATCAATAATTGTGCTTTGCATATTTTTTTTAGACTTATTTTTCATAGAAATAACTTAATTATAAGATACTAATTTATTATTCGATTTTAATATGCTTATTTATAAGAACTTTGAGTTGGTCAGCCATTATAGGTTTTGAGATATAATCATCACAACCTGAGTTAATTGATTTTTCCCTGTCTCCTGAAAGAGCGTAGGCAGTTTGTGCAATTATTTTCACTTTTTTATTAAACTTCCTAATTTCCTTTGTGGCTTCATATCCGCACAATTCAGGTAGTTTAATATCCATAAATATCATATCTAAGTCAGTATTATTTTTAGATATTTCAATTGCTTCTTTGCCATTTTGAGCGTGCAAAATAGTATCACAGAATTCACTTAAAATAATGGTTAGCAGGTTGTCAGAAACCTCTTCATCTTCAACAATTAGTGCTTTCATTTTTAATTCTTTTAGCGGTTTAAAATTAGTATGTTTTATATCTTTTTTAGTAGTAGCATTACTTATCTTTGACTTATTAATTTTTGCTGGAATAGAGAAGTAAAAAACTGAGCCAACTCCCTTTTGGGAATTAACCCAAATATTGCCTCCTAACATCTCAACATAGGCTTTTGAAATTGCTAATCCAAGCCCTGAACCTTCTAATGCATCCTTATCTTTAATATCGGCCTGTACGAACCTGTCAAAAATAGCCTCCTGTCTTGATTTTTCGATTCCAATTCCAGTGTCTTTTACATATAAGAAGTAATTGTCTTCATCTTTATTACAACCAAATTCTATTAATCCTTCTTTAGTGTATTTTATCGCATTTTTAATTAGATTATATAATACTGCGTTTAGTTTTTCGGAATCGGTAGTAATTTGATAATCAGTATTTTTTAAATTATTTTTTAGTTTAAAATCAAGATTTTTGTTATTGGTTTCTAATTGGAAAAAACTATACAAATCATTCAGTAGAGTGTTTATGTTTACTGGGCCTTCATTTAATTCAACCTGTCCGGCTTCTATACGAGAAATATCGATAATTCCATTTATAGTTGACAGCATTCGTTTACCGCTTTTCTTAATTATGTCAACATATTTGTGTAGTTGTATTTCAGTAAGATCAGGACTTTCCAAAAGTTTTGTAAACCCGAGTATTCCATTCATTGGGGTCCTGATTTCATGGCTCATATTTGCGAGAAATGCACTTTTCAATTCTTCAGATTCTTTAGCTTTTTCTAAAGCTATTTCAAGCTGGCTATTAAGGGTTTTAGTGGTTTCTAATTGGGTGTTTAATTTTTCATTTAAAGCCTCATATTCGAGATTTTGTTTTTGTAACTTTAATTCTATTTGTTTGCGTTTACTTATGTCCATATGTGTTCCACTCAGCCGAACAATATCACCATTTGCATCTCTTTCTGTAATTTTACCTATTGCATTAATCCATATCCAATTTCCGTTTTTATGCTTTTGCCTGAATTCTGTGTTATAGTTTTCTGTTTCTCCTTTTAAATGCCTCTCAAGTTTGGTATTAGCAATTTTTAAGTCATCAGGATGTAATGATTGTTCCCAGGTAGATAATGTAATTGGTTTTAGTTCTTCGAGCGTAAACCCGATAATTTCTGCCCATCTATTATTTATTTTTAGTTCATTGGTTTTATAATTCCAGTCCCAGGTTCCTGCATCAGTTCCTTCAAGAACATTTTTGAGCATTTCCTGCTGTTCTTTTAAAAGGAGGTCGTTTTTTTGTTTTTGACTCATGTCTTCAACTAGACCAAGCCCCCCAACTATTTTGCCATCTTTATTTTTAATTCCTTTGCCGATGGCTTTTAAGTAAGATGTTTTTTTTGATACCGCAGATGTGTATTCACCCTCAAAAACACTTTCTCCTTTTTTTAATGTGTCCTCAATAATTTTGCGAGTATTTTGATCTGTTACAGCATTTAAGAGGTTTAATCCAATAATACTTGACTTTTTTAAACCAAATATTTTTTCCATACTTGGGTTTAGTTCAGTAACAACACTATGTTTGTCAAAGGAAAAAATACCAACTGGTGTTTCGTCTAAAATAGTCTGGAATTTTTCTCTGCTCTCTCTTAATTCTCGTTCTTTTTCTTTTCTAATTTCAATTTGTTCTGTTAAATCTTCGATTAAATTCATTGATGCAATTCGGGAGGCAAGTAAATCATCGATGGTTGTTTTTAGTTTTACGGATTTTTCTTCATACAATTGTTCTATACTCTCCAATTGATTTTCCAAAGTGTGCTGCAATTGAAGTCTGTCGAGAAAGTTAGTTACCATAAAAACTGCATTGGTAATTAACTCTAGTTCATCTTTCTCAGGGTTTTTATCTGAAATTATTATATAACCAAAAAATGAATTTGCAGTGCTCATAGGAATAATAAAATCCTCTTCCGAACTTTCTTCAACAAATTCAAATTTCGTTGGAACAAAAAGACTATTTAATCCTTTTGTGAAAAACTCAATAATCTGTTTCTCATCAGTTAGTTTAGATAGTTTAGATGTGAGTAAAAATATTTCCCGTTCTGCAGTCATTTGTGTTTGCATAGTTTTACAGTAATTATTTACAGCATATCATTTTTGTATTCCTGAGATTTATCCGGTGCATTATATTTCTTTTGTTTTCCAAGCATTAAGCGAAGTTCATTAATTTCCTGCTTTAGTTCAATCATTTTATGCTCTCTAGAAACCATTAACTTATTCGACCTAATAAGATCTTCCAATTGTTCCTTTATTTTTTTCTCCGCAATCTTTCTGTTTCTGATGTCGTGAATTAAGACCAAATTAGCATCTCTGCCCATAAATTCTATTATACCGGCATTTATCTCAATATCAATCAGTTCACCTTTAGAACTTTTGAAAACAGATTCATATATGGGGGGTATTTCTTCACCTGCTAATCTGCGCTTATAAGATTCATCTACTTTATCAACCTCATCTTCGCTAAGTAACTTAGTGAATTCTAATCCAATTAATTTCTCTTTTGAATCGCCCCAAAAGTTTATAAACTTGGTGTTGGCAAAAACAATCTTTCTATCCTGAATAATACAAATTCCATCGTTGGCCCTTTCCACCAGATTTCTATATTTAGTTTCGCTTTCTATAAGTTTCTTTTCAATAATCGTTTTTTCTGTTACATCTTCAGTTATTCCAAATACTTGCAAGGGATTACCATCCTTGTCGTATTTAAAAATAGACTCTTTGGAAAGTAGCCATATATAAGAGCCACTTTTATGTCTCATCCTGTACTTATGTTCTACAAATTTATCTTTCTTAAGTTTGTAATACTCGGGTATAATATACTCAATGTAGTGTTTGAAATCATCAGGATGCATTAATTGTTGAATTATTTTATCTCCAAATTCTTCTACCTCTTTTTCTGAATATCCAAGTATATCATTTATTCTCTTGTTTATACTGATGTTCTTTTTTTGTACTAAATCATAAATATAAATTGTGTTTGGAGTAGAATTCAATAATTTTTTACTCAGCTCCAATTCATCATATAGTTGTTTTTCCTTCTTTTTTATATCTGTTATATCATGAAATAGGCAGTAGGTTTGATTTGGTTCACCATTGGGCTTATAATCGAGAATTCCATTATTCAAAATATAATAATCTTCACCATTTTTCTTTAATAAATGAAATTCAACGTTTTTTACAAATCCATTTTTTAGAAGTTTAGGGAAATTATCTTCCAGAACTTTAAGTGAATCAGGATGTACATATTCAGTTATACTTTTGCCAATGATTGACTTTTTATCGTCAATACCCATGGCTTCAAGCCATGCCTTGTTTACTTCAACAATTCTTCCTTGAGGGTCTAGAGATTCATATGGGATTGAAATTTGATTTAGCAGGAACTTATAAAAACTCTCATTTTTTTTTAGATTCTTCTCAATGAGATCTTTATTTTTTATCTCTTCTTCAAGATGTTTAATTCTTTCCGATAAGAACTTATTTTCTTTTTCTAGTTGATTTAAATCGGCCATTTAAAAAGATGCAGTAAAACAAAATTTATACTTTAATTATCCTAAAAATAGTTTTTGATTTATTGATACATCAGGATGATTGAAACTAACTGTTTATCAACTGCTGTTATCTCTTTAATTATTTAATATATTGCTTTTAAAATCAGAAATAAAAAACAAAACAAATATCAAATCAAGCAAAAACTCCTCTAAAGTAATTAAAATTTTAAATCCCAACAAATGAGACATTAATATCTTTTTACTTTATAATCAAATGATTATTAATTTTGCAATGTGAAAGGAAAGATTCAAAAATTAATTTGTGATAATTATTTAATAGAGCATGGCGACAAATTGCTCTTGGCACTTAGTGGTGGTATCGACTCCATGGCTTTACTTCATTTTTTGATTTCAAACAATTATCAAATCTCTGCTGCACATTGTAATTTCAAATTAAGAGGAGTTGAATCGGATGAAGATGAGCGTTTTGTGAAGCAATACGCAAAAAAAAACGGACTGGAATTGTTTACAAAATCATTTGATACCAAACTCTATGCTGAAAAAAATAAAGTTTCTATACAAATAGCTGCACGTGAGTTACGTTATGAGTGGTTTAACGAATTAATGAAAATAAACGGATTTAATAAACTTGTGGTTGCACACCATTTGGATGATAATATTGAAACCTTACTAATTAATTTATTAAGAGGTAGTGGTCTGGCAGGGATAAAAGGTATACCTGTGAAGAATGAAAATATTATTAGACCTATGCTTACCGTGTATCGTGATGAGATTGTTAATTATGCTAAGCAGAGTGGTGTTTCCTACAGAGAGGATTCGTCGAATAAATCAAAGAAATATTTGAGAAATAAAATCAGGCTTGAATTGTTGGATAAACTTAAATCAATGAGCCCTTATTCGAATATTGCTTTGGAAAAGAGCATGCTTAACCTGGCTGACGATTACAATATTTTTAATCAGCTTATTGATGAAAAACGAGATAGTTTTATTAAACCTGAGGCTAATCATTTTGTTATATATTATTCAGATATACAACAATTAAATCCTTTAAGTTCATGGCTGTACCGAATTTTAACCAAATATAATTTTAGTAGAGATGTTTGTGATAACATTGCTGAATCGCTAAAAGTTAATGATAGCGGTAAAGAGTTTTTCTCACCAAATTATCGCATAGTGAAGGATAGAGATAAGTTAATAATAACTGAAATTGCAAATCCAAATTTAAAAAAGGAGTATATTATTTCGAAATCTGCTGAAAATATTAGCCTCCCTCTGGAGATGAATTTTTATAGAATTGATAATCACAAGAAGTTTGAATTCGAAAACGATAAATCAATAGCTTATTTTGATTATGACAAACTTAAGTTTCCATTAACTCTTCGTAAGTGGAATAAAGGTGATAGGTTCAAACCTTTTGGATTAGGTGGTAATAAATTAGTTAGTGATTTATTAATAGATCAAAAATTAAGTATTCCTGAAAAAGAAAATATTTGGCTTTTATGTTCCTCGGAGACGATAATATGGGTAGTTGGAATACGATCATCAGATAATTTTAAAGTTAAGTCAGCCACTAAAACTATCTTTAAAGTTAATTTAACACAAAAAATGTGAGAATTCCTTAAAATTTGCAACAATTGCTAATTTGGGGTTGTCAGGAAAGGACTTATACAAATAAAGGTTTTGTATTTTTGCACAATTATTCTCCCTTAAGGAGATTTTAATTTGATTTAATTTTTTACTTATGAAGTCTAGAATATTATTACTATTTGCTTCAATATTTTTATTCTCAGGAATAAATGCTCAAATTTTTGAACCTGTAAAGTGGGATTTTTCAAAAGAAAAAATTTCAGATGATGAATATGAATTGATTTTTACGGCAACAATTGATCATAAATGGCATTTGTATTCGCAAGATATTCCCATGTCGCCACCTGCCACCACTTTTAAGTTTAACGAAAGTGATGACTACGAGTTATTAGGGAAAGTATCGGAGGAAAGTCCTGTTATTGAGGAATATGATCCTAATTTTGAAATGGAACTCAAATATTTTGCAAATGAGGCTATTTTTAAACAAAAGGTAAAAATACTTGGTTCAAATGCCAAGATTACTGGTTCACTTGAGTTTATGTGTTGCGATGACACTAGATGTTTGCCGCCAACCGATGTGGATTTTAGTTTTGAATTTGGAGATGTACAA
>PKTD01000251.1 GCA_002869315.1 Marinilabiliales bacterium
AGAAGTCAGCAAGAGCTTTAATATCATTTTTCACTGGCTTAGTGGTCTCCCCTTTTTTATCAGTATAAACAACATCTTCATATTTTTCTATCTGAGCTTTTAATACTTCATAAGTAGCCATTACATCCGCCTCTGCAGAATGGGCGTCCTCCAAAGTTTTACCCAGGAAAAATTTAACTGCAGCACTCAAAGTCCTTTGCTCCATTTTCATGAAAATATTCTGTACATCAATAAGTTTGCGGTTGCTAACATCAAAATCAACATCAGCACGCAAAAACTCCTCTACCAGCATTGGTATATCAAATTTTAATGAATTATACCCTGCAAGGTCACAATTTGCAAGGAAATCATCAACTTCCTTTGCTACTTGCTTAAACTGAGGTTTATCTTTAACATCCTCGTATGTAAAGCCATGAATTGCAGAGGCTTCTTCTGAAATGGGGTAAGCTGGATTAACAACCCAGGTTTTGGAAACCCTGTTATTATTAGTTTCAATCTTAAGAATACTTAATTCGATAATTCTGTCTTTAGCCACGTTTAGTCCGGTACTTTCAATATCGAAAAAAGCTAGTGGTTTTTTCAGGTTTAAATCCATGATTTTAGATTACAGTATTAATATCAAAATTTTCTAATAGTTGCTTTACTCTTCTAAGAAACATCCCGCCCAGGGCTCCATCCACAATACGATGATCATAAGCCATAGAGAGTATCATTATGTGACGTATTCCTATGACATCCCCTCCTTCGGTTTCAATAACTACAGGCTTCTTTCTAATGGCTCCCACACCAAGAATTGCCACTTGAGGCTGGTTTATAATTGGAGTTCCGCTCAAACTGTCAAAGGATCCAAAATTCGTAACTGTAAATGTACCGTTTTGGATTTCATCAGGTTGTAGTTTATTCTCTCTTGATCTTTTTGCCAAATCATTAACTGATTTTGCCAGCCCTAATATGTTCTTTTGTTCAGCGTCTTTAATTACCGGAACTATTAAATTCCCATTTGGAAGAGCAGCAGCCATCCCAACATTTATTCTTTTTCTTAAAATTACTTTATAACCATCCAAAGAAGCATTTACCTGTGGATATTCTTTTAAGGCATGAGCAATAGCATTTATAAATACAGGAGTGAAAGTAATTTTCTCTCCTTCTCTTTTGAGTACAGCATCTTTAATTTTATTTCTCCAGTTAACAATATTTGTTACATCCACATCTATAAAAGAAGTTACATGAGGAGATACATGTGAAGACATCACCATATGATCAGCAATTAAGCGTCTCATCCTATCCATTTCAATAACCTCATCACCAGGATTTGTACTCACCGGAGGGGCTTGAATCGTCTTCACCTGACTATCAGTGCTGGCAACTGTAGCAGATTTTTTGGCAGTAGTTCTGTTCTTGATATATTCTAAAACGTCCCTTTTTACAAGTCGATTATCCTTACCACTTCCTTTGATATTCTCTAACTCCTCAACACTGATTCCTTCTTCTTTGGCAATACTCTTTACCAGAGGAGATAAAAATCGTTTTGATGAACTTATTATTGGCTTTGATTCATCCCCTTTTATTGTCTGCTTACTTTCATCTTCAACAGGCTTTGTGGCGTTCTGCTTTTTAATCTTTTCTTCTTTAGCAGTTTCTACTGAACTATCATCATCATCCCCGTCGGTTTCAATTATGGCAATGACATCACCAACAGGAGCAACTTCACCTTCTTCAAACATCAGTTTTATTAGCACTCCCTCAACAGGACTGGGCACTTCCGAATCGACTTTATCGGTTGCTACCTCTACAACAGCGTCATCTTCATTAAGTTTATCACCAACCTCTTTTAGCCATTTATTAATTGTTGCTTCAATAATTCCTTCTCCCATTTTTGGAAGAACAAGTTCATATTTTGCCATTTGTTCAGTATTTTTTTGAGGCTGTAAAATTACTTAATATTTTGTATTGGTAAATGCATTTAATTTATACTTTTGTTAATTCAACACTAAATGAAAAAAATAACCGAATGAAAGAGTTAGGTAATATGGACAGAAAAAATCATGTTTATTCAAGGGTAATTAAAACAAATTACCGAACATATTTTCTAGATGTCAGAGTAACAAAACGTGGACAAAATTATATTACTCTTACCGAAAGTAAAAAGAAATTCGACCAAAGCAGTGGTAAGATGACCTATGAAAAGCACAAGGTATTCTTGTATAAAGAAGATTTTGATGAGTTTGCTGAGGCATTTACAGATGTAGTAAAATATGCCAAAGAAAACGAGAACGAAATAACAGATTACCAGGAAACAACTAGCACAAATAATACTGAAGAAACTCCTTTAGAAAAAACAACTACCGTCGATTTGAATTTTGAAGATTTAGGTAAAGAAGAATAATATTTCCTTTATTAAATCATAGAGCCCACTTTAGTGTCTGGCTCTAAAAAATATTAAAATACGCACCCAAATATAGCGTACATTACACGTTATCAGGGAAACTGCGTGTTAATAACTTAAACTTTTTTTAAAAATACTTTGGGGATGAAAATTGTATTTTTGTAGAAAGTCATTTAATATCTAAAAATTTATGGGAAAAACAATTGCAGTTACAAACCAAAAGGGAGGTGTAGGAAAAACCACTACCGCAATTAATCTGGCTGCAAGTTTGGCGGTTCTTGAGTACAAAACTTTAATTTTGGATGGAGACCCTCAGGCTAATGCCACATCAGGCATTGGTTTTAACCCTAAAAATATAAAGTCGAGTATATACGAATGTATTATCGATGATATGGATCCTGAAAAGGTTATAATGGCAACCGACACACCAAATTTGGATTTGATGCCGGCCCATATCGACCTGGTAGGTGCAGAAATTGAGATGATAAATCGCCCTAACAGGGAAAAG
>PKTD01000090.1 GCA_002869315.1 Marinilabiliales bacterium
AGAATATTTTTTTAAAACAAGACTGTCAAAACCACTAAAGGCAGAAGCTTTAAAGCCTCTTTTTTCACCAATTTTTATGAGGTGTGATTTAGTATGCTGATACTTATTATTCCACAGTTTCTCCCATTCGTTTATGAGTTTTTGTTGTTCATCTCTAGATTTTAGTATAGCACTAACAGCGGTGTAATTTTTAATGACTCCCATTTTTTCAAGACTGTCAATACTTCTTGCAACCTCAATATTTCGGCTCAAAGCCATATCCAGATTTTCACCAACACTTGCAATATAAATAGTTTTCAGCGAGGCTGAAGTTATTTCATTCAATTTATCTTCAGCCTGCTTTAACATATCATTCATATAATTGTTTTTCATCATATCGGCATCAAAGCTTACTCTAGATGAAGTAAACCAAAGCCCTATGGTTAAAACAACTATTGTTAATTTCAGGTAGGCATTTTTATGAAGTTTTAATTTCGCAATTTTGTCAATTATATTATTTGACTTCTTCTTTGCTTGCACATTAACCTTACCAAGCAAATGAGGTAGCGCTATTAGTGAAAACATAGCAGCTGAAAAAACGCTTATAGCCGCGAAAACCCCCAAATCATTTAGTGCTTTTGAATTTATAAATAATAAACTCAAAAATGCGGAGGAGGTAGTAAGGCTGCTCATAACTATGGGTGCAGAAACATCTCTAAAAAGCAGTTTTTTATCAGAATTATGCCTATAATGCGACATAATATGTATTGCGTAATCAACTGATATTCCTAGCAATACAGAACCAATGCCCAAGGCTATCGCAGAAACCTCCTGAATAAAGATACTCATTATAGCCAAAGCCATTAAGGCACCGAAAATTACTGGCAAAAACACCAGAATAAAACTTGATTTCTTTCTAAAAAACAGGCTTATAAAAATCAATAAAAATAAGAATGCCAATGAAACCGTGAGAATTATATCATTCTTTATTCTGCTTGCATTACCATAAGTTATGGCAGCATTCCCAAAATATGTAAGCTTAAAGCCCTGTTTATAGGCACTTTCTATCAAAGTATCAAGTTCCTGGAAAAGTGTTTTGTTTAAACTTGTATTACTATTACTAACCGGACTAGCCATCAGCAACACATTATTACCATTTTTGGTAACAACTAATCCCTGTTCAATTATAAAGTTATCATCTAAATTAAATTTCTTGAGTTTATTTAGAGGAAAATTGCTAAAGTGAAGAGGATCTGACTTTATATTTTTCTTCGTGGCAAATCCTGCTGGCCCTACTAATAATTTATAATTAGCATCTATTGTTTTTTGTAAGTTAACTATTGTGAGAGAAGAATCTATTTTTGCAATATCATCTTTTTCAAGCAAAACTGGAAGGTTTTGCAAAATAAACGAATACATAGATTGTATATCGGAGTTGGTCGGTGCCTTTTCAAAGGATTTAAGATATTCTGGTACTAAGTTACTTTCCAGATTTTCTAAAACTTTTTTGGAAAAATTGATTAGTTCATCTCTACTTATTTCTTTTGTAGTATCTTCAATACTGATATTTATTAATAATTTATCGAGGAGTTTCGAATTATTCAATACAAAACTCATATTATCAATTTTCTCATTATCTGGTAATACTTTGGATATATCTTCAGAGAAATTTAACCGAATTGAAAAATAAACAAGGACAACAACTATCAAAGACAAAAGTGTAATTCCAAGCAATTTTTGCCCATTAAAAAACTTATATATAGACAAAAATATATTACTCATTTGCAGATCCTGATTTTGTAAAATTAATAATCCTGATACTTGTATATGAAATTATGAAAACCAAAAGCCCAGATACTACTGCCAATACTATTCCGCCTATTATGTACTGAAGAATATTGTAGCCAAACTCACTTAATGTTTGATAAAAATTACCTGTCATTATCTGTTCTTTAAAATAACCAACAGTTTCAAAAGTAATTTCCATTTCGCTTTCAAAAAACATACCCCCAATTTTATAACTGAAATAAATAATAAAGGGTATTATTGGAGGAAGACTAATGTTTGAAAAGGCTAAAACTATAATTTTATTCAGTCGTAAAAAATGAGCAATAATGGCAGCAAATAACATTTGTAGTCCCCAAATAGGAACTATACCCATAAAAACCCCAAATCCCATTGCGCTTGCTAGTTTAAACGGACTTTCATTATGCTTCAGCATTTGTTCCTTAACAACTGCAGTAAACTTATTATTTATTAGATATTTAACCAACCTGATAGGATATACATACAATAAAGCAATAAGAACTAAAAAAGTATTAAGAACACTAATCCTGGCAAAATCACGTAAGGGCTTAAAATGGCTAACCCGCTCTTCCTCTGGTGGATAGAAAACACATACAGAAACACTTGATATATTAATATCACTCCAATGGGAGCGCACTAATACTTCTAATTCGAATTCATATTTAGTGGTGAACCATTTTGTATTTTTGTATTTATGGATAGGATACAAACGAAATCCTGACTGTGTATCAGGTAGTTTTTGCCCTGTCTCAGCCCAAAACCAAAAATTAGAAAACTTGTTGGCAAATGTGTTTTTTGATGGCATGCCTTCTGCCTGTATATTCCTACTTCCTACAATTAAATCTTCCGGATATAAACTATGATGATGGAGTATCACAACTATGTCTTCAGGATTATGCTGACCATCAGAATCTATGGTAATGGCAAAATCAAAACCATCATTCAGTGCTCTGTAAAAACCTTTCTTCAATGCATATCCTTTACCTTGATTTTCATTATATGAAATCAGATTTATTCCTTCAATACTATTTAAAATATCTAAAGTATTGTCGGTGGAACCATCATTAACCACATAAACATCCGTACAATACTCTAATACTGAATAAACTACACTCTCAATAGTCTTTGCATTATTGTAGGTAGGTATGATTACACAAATATTATTTTTACTCTTTTGTTTAATATCAGACATATATTAACCTTGTCAATATGCAAATCTAAGAAAGTATGGCATAAAATTGCCAACATTTATTTTCAAATTAAATTTTACTAATTTTACAAAAGACATAATAAACATTGATTTATTGTTATTACATAAATCTTACTATTTAAACTTAGATAATCGACGTTATGAAAAAGTCAATTAGGAAGAAGAAAAATCCATTTAATTTTGTTTTTACCGGGAAGCAATACTGCGAAACTGCTTCCTTGGAGTTATTCAAATACAATGAGGATCAGATTAGCGAAGAAAATATAGAAAACCTAAATCAATTTAAGGGTTTCAAGGATAAAGATTATTTTTATTGGCTTAATATAAGTGGTATACACGAAGTTGATAAAATATATAAATTATGTAATGAGTTGGGAATATACATGCTAACAATACAGGATATTTTAGATGTTAGTCAAAGACCTAAATTCCAGCAATATGATGACTATTTATTTTTCTCACTAAAATCAGTTATAAAGTCAGATACAGAAGAAGCGGAGAGTGAGCAAATCAGTTTTATACTAGGTAATAATTTTTTAATTAGTTTCCAGGAAAAAAAAGGTAATTATTTTGATCATATACGTTTTCGCTTAAGAGAAAACGTTGGAATTTTACGTAAAACAGGAATTGATTATCTTCTGTATTTAAGCCTTGAGTCTATAATTGACAATTATTTCAAAACCATTGACGAAATAAACCATAAGGTAGATGCCATTCAAAAGGACGAACTACTCTTAAACGCATCGCCTGATATTATAAACAGTATCGAGTTAAACAAGCGTCTAACCTACAAAGTAAAGAAAGCAATTACCCCCATAAGAGAATTTACTGCTGTTTTGGAGCGAAGTCCTTCCAAGTTTGTGGATCCTGATCATATGAAGTTTTATTACGAACTCAAAGACCTATCATTAACTATTATTGATGAATGTGATTATCTGGGCAGCATACTCGAAAGCAAAATTAATTTATATTTTTCCATTCAAGGACACAATATGAACAGGGTAATGAAAACTCTAACCATTGTGGCTACAATATTTATACCCTTAACTTTTGTGGCTGGGGTATATGGCATGAATTTTACAAATATGCCTGAACTAGCCTGGAAGTATGGTTATTATGCGGTTTGGGGATTTTTCGTAATTATCTTTTTCCTTATGGTTATTTACTTTAGGAAAAAAAGTTGGTTTTAAAAATCAATTCTCTACTAGTTTTAGTTGCAGTCTAAGAGAATATTTAGAGTTTTCCATAAGCAAGTCTGATGGCAGATTGCCTTTATAGTTGTTAATTGAGATCATCGACCTACCTTCAGGTTTTGAGTTCCATTGTATTTTCTCAATTTTATCTTTACCACTATATCGGAAAGCAACATAATTATATTCATCAACATTATTTAAAATGGCTAAATCGCCAGTTTTATTATTTCGATAGACTTTATATTTTATGTTATCGCTAAACTCACTCAGCAAAATGCATAAATCGTTAAACAGAATTTTTTCCACCTCTCCCCTTTGCATGGGAGATAATAAATAGTAGTTAGTAAATTCTGGTTTTTCCTTAGTGTAATTTACACCAAAATCGAAGTATTTTAAACCCAATTCAGACATAAAAACAATTCGATATTCTGACGGATTGGTCTTTTTAAGGAGTAAGAGTCCGCTTAACTCATTACCCATAACAATTAAATTTGCTTTATATAATGCTTTTATAAGTTTTCCATTAAAAATTGTTGGGACCTTAAGATCAGTATTATTCTTAATTTCATATCCTTTCAGATAATTTGGAGAGCAAGAGTAAAAACTTAGCAGAACAAGAAATGAGAAAGTAAATATTTTAAATTTTAATGAATTCATTATTATTTATTTGTTGTAAATTCCTCATCGCTTAGGTTTATATTTTCCTGATAATCTTTAAAGTTAATAAGTGTAAAATCATTTCCGGGCTCTAAAAATTTAACTTTTTCTACATTTAGAGCATTCTTATCAAAGTATATGTTTATGCCGGAAAGCATTTCGGATACTTGCTGATCAACAGGTTTTAGCGTAGCAAGATAATATTTTCCATTTTGAAAAAACTCAATATTAAACTGGTCATTTTGAACAAAGTTACCACTAACAGCTAAAACAATCATATCGCTAATTTGCTTAAACATAGGGTTAGAAGAAATATCGAACTCACTAAGTTTGCCTTCATTATTGATAAGGAATTTCCCATTGGCCACTATAATAGTATATTCAAAAGGTAGTGAATATTCCCATCTTATATTGTTTTCTTTTTTAAATAGGAATCTTCCTGAACTAATTACAACCTCCTCAAGCATACTTAAATGTTTCTCTTGAGAGAACTTACTTTTAATAGTAAACGTTTCTGAGGAATGCTTCCTTATGGATTCCCTTAAAACCTCATCATCCAATACTTTCGTAAAATCGTTTTGAGCAAAGGTTGGTAAAGAGAAAAATAAAATGATAATGAGTGAATTAATTATCCTCATAAGCATTAATTTTTAGCAGTTTGTCAAGTGGAACTACCTGATAACCATTATCAATTAAATAGGGTAAAAAACGGGCTAAAATTTCAGGGGTAGTTTCTCTGTTATCGTGAAATAAAATAATATCTCCAGCATGTACTTTTCTTTTCAATCGACTTACAACTTTTTCAATTTTTCCATTTGTATCCCAGGATCGTAAGCTCCAGCCAAGAGATATTACACCAGTTTGTCTTATGGCTTTTGCTAATAAAGGATTTGTTACACCAAAAGGTGGTCTGAAAAGTTTTGGCTTTTTTCCAATTGTATTTTCAATTAGTTCATTTGTCTTTTCTATTTCAGCAATCATATTTTTTGTGGATCGCAAATCAAAAATTTTTGAATGGCTATAGCTATGATTACCTACTACATGTCCTTTATTATAAATAGTTTTTACAATTTCCGGTGATTTTTCAATTTTACTACCAACGCAAAAAAATCCAGCTTTCATATTGTAAAAGTCTAGTATTTCCAGAACCTTGTGGGTGGTATTTTCATCAGGACCATCATCAAAACTTAGAGCAACAATTTTACCAGGTATTGCTGCACGTTTAAGGGATTTCAAATAAAAATTAAATCTTATGGATGCTGATCCCAATATCAATAAACTAATATAAAAAGCAAATAATGGAACTAGTAGGAGTATAATCCAGTATCCGATAAAATAGTCGAGTGCTACAATTATAATTGTAGAAATCACAAGACTAATATTTGATAACTGATATTTACTCATCTTATTTTTCAAAATTACGCTTTTTTACATACAAAAAGCGTGTGGCTTACACCAATATTTTCTATTTCCTTTTCGATAATCAGGCCAGCTTTCTTAACAAGCTTACGCATATCTTCTGAATGGTACATCTGAGAGTTTCCATTTGCAATTGCAGTGAAATACAATGAAGTAGCATGCAGACTATAAGTAGAAGCAGGAAACTCCTGCATATCCCAATATGTTTCTAAAATCAAGACTCTTCCGTTTTGGTCAATAGCATCAAAACTACGCTTGAGCAATCCCAGCACCTGATCCTGAGAAAAACAGTCTAAAAACTGACTCATCCAAACGGCATCATGATTTTTTGGGAAAGGTATACTATTGTCGAGAAGATTTAAGGCATGAGTATTAATCCTATTGGATAAATTTTCTCTTTCAATATTTTTATTGGCATCATTTACCTGACCAGGAAGATCCAAAATTGTCATTTCCACATCGGGATTATTTTTCGCACAGAATATTGAGAATTTACCAGTATTACCTCCTACATCCAATATTTTTTTCGGATTACTTTCAAAAATATGTGGCATTACTTCAGGAAAGGCATAATCAGAATAATAATGATCGAAGCCAAACCAACTTTCCCTAACTTTTTCGGGTAAATCAGCAAGGGCTTCATAAACCGTCGCCCATTCTCCAAAAACTTTAAGACCTTCAGGTTTACCATTTACAATTGAGTCCTGAAGTTTTTCCATGCCTCTATAATTTACATCCTGCGTAAAATCCATATTAACTTTCGTAAGTTCATCACTCTCCAGGAAATATCCAGTTTTAGTAAGATAAAACTTATGATCTCGTGCATAAACCATTTCAAGGCTAATTGCGGCCTCCAGCAACACTTTAACTCCGTATACACTAAGATTTACCGCCTCGGCCACCTCCTCAATTGTACAACCTTCACGCCTCTTTTTTAATAAGTGTTTTAGTATTCCCAAATCGCGTAATGCTTTGGCTGCATGAAACATAATTGGAGCAAAAGCTATTTTCTGAGCATCATATTTAGCCTGGAGGGCCGATTTATCATCATTACCGTAATTATAATCCATTTTATCTTATTCTTTATTAGCGCAAAATAATAATTTATTGGCTATGCTTTATCTATATTTTCATTTAATTAATAATACTTTAAACTTCCCAAAAGTAGTAATAGTTAAACCACTGTTTAGGATATTTTTTAATGGTTTTCTCCAACTGTTGAATATACTTGTCCAGTAATTTTTCAGCCTGTGCATTCCTATCTTTTATATTTTTTGATTTGCCGGTTTGTATTGGCTCCTCTGCGAAGAAATGGTAATGTGTGGATGTTTCCTTTAGTGCATTTACAAAACATATGGGCTTATTATATTTGGATGCCAGCAGGAAAGGACCCAAAGGGAATTCGGCATTTTTATTAAAAAAATTCCTTTTAAAAGCATTTGTTCCCGGCAAAAACCTATCGCCATGCATAGCTACAATCTCATTATTTTCAAGTGCTTCTTTAATTTTAAAAAGATGCGAAAAGTCATTAGTTATTGGAATGATTGACATTTTCTTTTCAGTCATAACATCGTCGAGCATTGATTTTATCTTTTCATGCTCTGCTTCTAGCATTACTATATGAACTTTTGTATCTATACGTTTAAGAAGGTGACCTGCAATTTCCCAATTTCCAATATGGGCTCCAACCAAAATACCGCCTTGGTCTTTTGCCATTTGCCTGATATAATCCTCGCCGTCAAAATTGAATGTAAACTTATTTCCCAGGCCGGACATTAGCACTACTTTATCAATAATAGTCTGTCCAAAAACATAGAAATTACTTAATGTTGCCAGATATGGCCTGAGTCCACTATATTGATGAATATTTCTAAAGTACCATAAAAGTGGATTTCTTGCTTTTGAAACAAACAGAAAGAAATAGAGGGATACAAAATTCAGGAAAAAGTATGCAAATTTAATACCTGGCCATTTTAAAATTTGAATAAAAAACCAATATCCAAATTTACCACCTCTTGTTTTGCCCTGCCAGGAAGACATTAGTTCTTTTGTTGCTCGAGAATGAAATTATAAAGATCGTCAAGTGTAGTAATCTTCACCATCTGTTCGCTGGTAACTTTTAATCCAAATTCCTTTTCTATCACCACAGCTATATCAACAAAGTCAAGGCTTTCAATATCCAAATCATCTTTCATTAGGGCATCAGGTAAAAGTTGATCCTTTTCCAGTTCAAATTCATCCATTAAGAATTCATTTACCTTTTCTACTATAATATCTTTTCCCATTAGTTATTTTAAAATTAATTCTCTTCAGTCTGCAAAAATACAAATTGTTTCAAATTAAAAAGCTTAATTATAACAGAAATTAAGAAATTACATCTCATCTGATTTTAATATGCTAATCAAACCTCGAATATCAAAAAGACGGATGCCAAATGAAATTATCAAACCGGCTCCCAACATCATTATCATTGAGTTTAACCAATATAGATCAAAATAGTTTTTAATGCCATATCCCAATCCGGCTAGTAGTAAAATTAATGTTAAGAATTTGAAAACTAATAAATAATCTGCTTTCATTCTGAAAATCTTTAGCACCACCCAAAGTTGAATAATAGCACTACTACTCTGTGCTATCAAACTCGCCCAGGCAGAACCAACGGCCATGAAACTTGGAATTAAAAGTAGGTTCACAACTACATTTAAAATCAGACTCATCAGGGCAATTAGATTCAAACTTTTCATGCTTTTATTGGCAGTTAGCAAAGTTCCAAAAATATAGTTAGAAGAAATTGCTACAAAACTAAACATTAGAATACTTAATATTATGGATGATTGTTGTATGCGCAGTGAAAATTGCGCCGCAGTTTCATTCTCAAAAGGATGATACATTAGATTCATGATATCGCTGGCGAAAAAACTTGAAGTTATTGCGATTATTAATGATCCTGTGATCAAAATTGATGAAGAAAGTCTAACTATATTGTTTATTGATTTGCCGTCTTTTATCATTTTAGAAAAGATTGGCAACAATAAAACTGAGAATAATAATGCAAAATTTTGTCCTGCATCCAGCAAACGAAAGGCCTGCGCATACACACCAGCCTGATAATCACCAAGATCACCCGGAATTAGTTTCTTTATTAATACTGGATCGATGCGATTATAGAAACTCATTAAAAGTGCCAGTAATGCAAATGGCAAACTCCTTCTGATGATAACAATAAAAAATGCCGGGTTCCAGTGAAATTTTAAACGGCCCGACTTTCGCAGAACAGCTGTAATTGCAATTGCAATTGTTATTATATATGCAAGTGTTTGGGAATATACAAACCACTCAATACTGAAACGAATACCAAGTATGGTAGTCCAAACCAAAACTCCAACAATAAATATCATTAACACCCTATCCAATACCGATAAAAAACTATCAGTTTTAAAAAGTAGTAATCCACTTATATTTGATCTTAAATAAAGTATAAAAGATAAAAGAAACTGATTAAAACCAACCCACATGAGTATGTACAACTCCCTTCCTCTGTACCCCCATAAATAGCCAAATAAAATAATTATCACAGCATAAAAAACTCCAAGAAGAACCTTTAAGGTTCCTATTCCGGCAAGATGTTTTCGTAATAATTGTGCGTTTTGAGCAATATTTCGATTATTAAAGTTGGTAATTCCAAGGTCTAATAGTATGTAAAAAAGGTAGGAGAAACTAAAAATCGCTGTATAAAAACCATATTCTTCAGGACCCACAACATTTTGAACCTTTAAATCAATACCAAATATCCAAATTGGTTTAACCAAAAGGTTTAGAAAAAGTATTAATGCCAGATTTTTAACAAACTTTTTTTGCATCATCGCAAATTTAGATAGAAACTCTTTATAATGAACAAGAGCATTTACTTCATATCAACAACTGTTATATCCAATGAAAATTCTTTAAGCGCCTTTTCATGTTCATCAAACCGACTCCCATACTCCATGAATAATTTTGTTTTTCCAGAATTAAGAGCCTTAAACCTGACTGTTAATGTTCCAGGAGAACCAACAGCATTTTCATCAGCAAGCATATAGTTTGATTTTCCATACCTATAAATTATTGAATCGTTATATGCTGTTTTGCGCCAGATATTTCCTGTTGAAGCATTAGCAGGCAGTGTGATCTTCAGGACCTGTCCCTTTACTAAAGTTATTTCCTTGCCTGAATCTTTATAGGTAACAACTAATTCTTTACAGGAAAATAATGTTGGAATTGAAATTATGGCAACTAATAAAAGAAACTTCTTCATTATTTAATTATTGGTTAATTGGGAAATACGTTTTGCATTTCCTATAATTCAGTTTATATGCATTAGTTTTTACTTAAAGAGCCAAAATTAATTATTTGATTCAAAAAGTCCAGAAAAATTTCTGAGCATTATTCACTTATTAGGCATAACTAACAATCTTTATTACTGTCAATGATTAAATAAAAACATATTTTAGCCGCAATTATTACAACTATGAAACGATCATTTTTCTTAATATCTTTTATCATTATTATCATTACAAATGTAAGTGCCTCATATACTGTTAATAACAGATGTACAAAAGCATGGACTTTGTTGATGGATTTTAATTTTAAAGATGCAAAGAAATTAATTGCAGAAGAGTTATCTGATAATCCGAACAATTATTACGCTTATTATCTGGACCAGAATTGTGATGCCTATGCACTTTTGATGAATTCAAATGAGGAAATGTATGAAAACTTTTTAGACAATTTCTATGAGAGGCGCGAAATTATGGATGGTAAATATGAGGACTCCCCGTATTATTTATCATGCAAATCGGAAATGGAACTTCAGGCAGGGATATTTAATATTTTGCATGGAGACCGTTTAAGCGGATTGCGAAAAGCCTATTCATCTTACAAAAATACTTATAGAAACCTTGAAATTCATCCGGATTTTAAACCTTCCTTAAAATTAGATGGTTTTTTTAATGTTGCTATCGATAACCTGCCTCCTTTTGTAAAATGGGCAGTATCAGCTTTTGGTGTTAAGGGTGATGCAGACTATGGCAACGAATTACTATTTAAAAATTATAGCGAACTGAAAAATGAAAAAGGTTTAAATGCTGAGGCGGCTTTATTTGTAATTTTAGCCGCTAAACTGGATAAAAATCCTGAATCCGTTTATGAATTTACAAAAAACCTGGACACATCTATTTCTGAATTATTTGTCTTAAAATATTTCACGGCAAATATTGCTTATAGAACTTCAAAAAATGAAGAAGCCCTGAAACAGCTTTCAGAAATAAATATGAATGATGAACATGAAGGAGAAATACTTTATGATTATATGATGGGTAAAATATTACTGCGCAAATTGGATTATAATGCTGCTCATTACCTTTCCAGGTATATCAACTCAGCAAAAAAATCAGAATACATAAAAGAAATTCACTACAAACTTGCCTTGTACTATCTAATAAACAACGACTTAACAAAATTCAAGGAATATAAAGAATTAACAAAAGAACTTGGTGGCGAAATCAACGAACGTGATAGAGAAGCTGTTTATGATGCCAACCTGGATTATATTCCTGATGCTAAGCTTACAAAAGCAAAACTATTATTGCAAGGCGGTTATATTCAAGAATTTGAGTCTGAAATACAATCTTATGAAGCAGTTAGAAATAATAATCCATTTTTCGATTTGGAATACAACTTTTTGTTGGCAAGAGCAGCCGAGTTAAAAGGAGATACAAAAACTGCACTAAAACATTATGTTTTTGTTACCGATAAAGGAAAAGACCAAGATTATTATTTTGCATCGGAAGCAAGTTTAAGATGTGGCTTAATTAGTGAAAAAGAAGGAGAAATAGAAATGGCCGAAATATACTATAATCAATGTTTAAAATTGTATGACAGTGATTACTATGAGTATATTGAGGAGAAAGCAAAAAAAGGATTAAAGAGAATCTCTCAGAAAAAATAATCTACCTAAGCACCAATATTTTACCAACTTCGGGCTGTATTCCTTCAGGCATATCATTCATTTTATATAATCGGCTTAATCTGATGCCATAATATTGACTTATCACGCGCATATTTTCCCCTTGCTTCACCATATGCTTTTTATGCTTTTTGTCTGCCTTTCTCCTTTTCTTTTCCAGATATACTTTTTCTCCTATTTGAAGAATGTGTTTTTTATTCACTTCATTATACTTGAATAATTGCCAAGTATAAATTTCAAACTCTTTTGCTATTTTATTAAATGTATCACCAGCCTTTATAATAATCAGATTTCGTTTGTTGTTTTCATAAACCTGTCTACCTTCTTTACTTATATATACTTTTTTAAAGTCGCTAACGGCTGGTGGAAGAGTAATTTCGCCTTTAATTATTTTTTCTTTTGGCTTTTCCTTTTCAACATCTTTTCGACTCCATTTAACACCTTTGTCGAACTTATGTAGTTCATATTTTTCAATAAGCCTTATCAGTAATTGTGGGTATTTTGGATTTGTTGCATAACCTGCTTTCTTCAAACCATAGGCCCAACTTTTATAGTCAGTAGTTTTATAATCGAATAAGAACGAATATCTCCCCCTTTGTGTAAGAAATAAAGAATGGTCATTATAGGAGTCCTCAGCCTTTTTGTATTTTCTGAAGCATTCATGTTTTTCATCATCATCCTCATATATTTTTTTGCCATTCCAGCCCTTATGACACTTTATACCAAAATGATTATTCCCTTTTACTGCAAGCCGGCTATTACCGCTACCAGACTCTAAAATACCTTGTGCTAAAGTTATTGATGCTGGTATACGATACTCCTTCATCTTTTTTATGGCAATATCTTTATAGGTTTCAATATACTCCTCGGTTGTAATGCGCTTTTGTGAAAAAGCATTATAACCGAAAAGTATCAGCACAATTAATATTTGAAATCTTATTTTCAACAACTTACTTAATGAATTTCAAAAATAAACCATCGGCCAAAGCCGAATTAACTTATTTAACGCAATTATTCACATTTGATTGTTGACACTAGCATACATAAACATGCAAGGATTTATTAAGCAATAAATTATATCTTTGAAGCCTATTTTTTTTCAATGAAATCAGAAATTATTTACAAATATTTCAAGGATATAAGTCCTGAGCAAAAACAACAATTCGATAAGCTCGGCGAATTATATACTCTTTGGAATCAGAGGATTAACGTTATATCACGTAAGGATATGGACAATTTCTATCTGCATCATGTACTCCATTCCCTGTCAATAGGAAAAATTGTCCGATTTAAAGATTTTACTGAAGTAATGGATGCCGGAACTGGTGGGGGATTTCCAGGAATTCCTCTTGCAATAATGTTTCCTGATGTTAAGTTTTTTCTTGCCGATTCAATAGGTAAAAAAATAAAAGTAGTGGAAGAAGTAAGTTCCTCCCTGGGACTAAAAAACGTAGAAGCCCAACAAATAAGGATGGAACAAGTTGACAAAACCTTTGATTTCATAATTAGTCGTGCTGTTACTTACCTTCCCGATTTTATGAAATGGACAGGATATAAATTCCATAAAAAGTCGTTCAATAATCTAAAAAACGGAATTCTATATTTAAAAGGAGGTGATATTAAAGAGGAAATTAAGTCTGTAAAACGATTCAAAACGAAAGTATACGATTTAAACAGACATTTTGAAGAAGACTTTTTCGAAACAAAAAAACTGGTTCACGTTTATTAATTTGTTCAAATTAAATAAATGAGATAAATATAAAACAGCCATTCACAAACGGAATGCCCAATATTGATCATTAGCATAGAAAAATAGATAAATGAAGCCTATTTAATATGTAAAAAAACCATATTCCCGATTTTTTATTTTAAATTCGCGACTTCATTTTTAAATCATATAGAATATGACAGATGTAATTAACAAATCTTTAAGAGAGTCCAAAGCAGCTCGTTGGGGAGCCCTTGCAGTGGTATCCTTTACAATGTTAACTGGTTATTATATTAACTATGTTATCTCTCCATTGAAACCTATACTTGAGAGGGAATTTCTATGGACTAGTAGCGATTTTGGACTATGGAACAGTGCTTATGGATGGTTCAATGTGTTCTTCCTAATGTTAATTTTTGGAGGGCTTATACTTGATAAAATGGGTGTTAGGTTTACCGGCATCGGAGCAAGTATTACAATGATAATAGGTACTTTTTTCCAATATATAGCCATAGAACAGGTATTTCCAATGGATGGATTAATATTCGGTATCAAAGCACAAGTTGCAATTGGTGCATTCGGATTTGCTGTTTTTGGTGTAGGAGTTGAAGTTGCGGGTATAACGGTCTCCAAAGTCATTGTAAAATGGTTTAAAGGAAAGGAACTTGCGCTGGCCATGGGACTAGAAATGGCAACAGCCCGTATGGGTACAGCACTGGCACTTGCATTACCTATTCCGATGGCAACTGCCTGGTTTGGAACAAAAGAACTTCCAGCCCTGTCAGCACCCGTAATGTTTGGTCTAGCGCTATTAGTAGCAGGATTTGTAGCATTTATATGGTATACTTTCATGGATAAGAAACTGGAAAAGTCAGAGGGTATTACCGATGAAGTAAGTGAAGAAGATGAGTTTAAGGTTAGTGATATTGTATTTATCCTTAAAAATAAAGGATTCTGGCTGGTAGCATTACTTTGTGTATTGTTTTATTCCGGAGTCTTTCCATTCCTGTATTTTGCAACAGATTTAATGATTAACAAATATAGTGTAAACCCTGATTTTGCAGGATCTATACCTAGTTTGTTACCGTTTGTAACAATTATTTTAACACCTCTGTTTGGTAGTATTTATGACAGAAAAGGAAAAGGCGCAACAATTATGCTGATAGGTTCAATACTACTTTTAGTTGTTCACATTTTCTTCTCTATTCCTGGATTTAATCATTATTTTGTAGCTATTGCACTTATAATTCTTCTGGGAATTACATTTTCACTGGTACCATCAGCAATGTGGCCATCAGTACCAAAAATTATACCTGAAAAACAATTAGGAACTGCATACGCTTTGATATTCTGGGTTCAAAACTGGGGATTAATGGGTGTACCTCTACTAATTGGATGGGCACTTGACTATTCAAACCCCGAAGTACTTTTAGCAAAAGCAAATGGAACTGAAATACCACCATACGATTATACTATTCCAATGATGATATTTGCAGCAACAGGTTTTCTTGCTATTATTGTTGCATTAATGCTTAAGGCAGAAGATAAGAAAAAAGGCTATGGCCTGGAATTACCTAATATGGAAAAATAAAAACATATATTATTATGAGTAAAGAAATATTAAAATTAAAACCTGAAAGTTTATGGAAAAACTTCTATGAACTAACACAAATACCTCGTCCTTCCAAAAAAGAAGAGAAAGTAAGGGCGTATTTAAAGAAATTTGGCGAAGACTTGGGATTGGAAACCATAGTGGATGAAATTGGTAATGTTATTATCAAAAAGCCTGCTACCGAAGGTATGGAAGACAGAAAAGGTATTATCCTTCAAGGTCACATGGACATGGTTCCTCAAAAAAATGCTGATACGGATCACGACTTTGAACTACATCCTATTGATGCATATATTGATGGCGAGTGGGTTACTGCAAAAGGTACAACTCTTGGTGCCGACAACGGAATGGGTGTTGCTGCTGCAATGTCAGTTTTAGAAGCAAAAGATCTTGAGCATGGACCAGTGGAAGCACTTATTACCATGGATGAAGAAACTGGTATGACAGGTGCGGAAAACCTTAAAGCTGGTGTACTTGATGGTGATATTTTACTCAACCTCGATTCAGAAGATGAAGGCGAACTTTATATAGGTTGTGCCGGTGGTGTCGACTCAATGGGTGTTTGGGATTACAAAACCGAAACAATTGAAGGAGAAAACACTACTTATAATATTAGTGTTAAAGGATTAAGAGGTGGGCACTCAGGCCTGGATATCAACCTAGGTAGAGGAAATGCCAATAAAATAATGAATGTGCTTTTGGTAAAAGCTACCGAAAAGTACGGACTTAGGGTTGCTGAAATTAATGGTGGCTCATTAAGAAATGCTATTCCTCGTGAATCATTTGTAGTGGCTGTTGTTCCCAATGAAAATAAAGAAGCCTTCGAACAATACGTTCAAGAATTTGAAGAAATTGCAAAAGATGAGTTCTCAGAAACAGAACCTAATTTAATGGTTATTGCAGAAGAAACAGATGCTGTTAAAGAAGTTATAGAACAAGAAGTGATTACAAATGTTTTCGAAGCAGTTTCATCTTGTCCCAACGGAACAATTAAAATGAGTGCTGATTTTGAAGGAGTTGTAGAAACTTCTACTAATCTGGCAATCGTTAAGTCCGATGGAAAAATGATTGAAATAGCTACACTTCAAAGAAGTCTCGTTAATGAAGATCGTGATAAACTTTCAGCAGAAGTAAGAGGTGCTTTCGAAGCAGCAAAAGGAAAAGCAAATAGTACTGGTGCTTATCCGGGTTGGAAACCAAATCCTGAATCTCCTATCCTTAAAGAGATGAAAGAGGTTTATAATAACAAATTTGGTAAAATCCCTGAGGTTAAGGTTATACACGCAGGACTAGAATGTGGTATTCTTGGAGATACTTATACAAACTGGGATATGATATCATTCGGACCAACCATCCGTAATCCACACTCACCTGATGAAATGGTGAAAATAGATACAGTTGAACTATTCTGGGATTTCTTAGTAGAAACACTAAAATATGTTCCTAAAAAATAAATAATAATGGTCTCTTTTCTATTGTATGGAAGAGAGACCATTTTTTTATTCAGTATTTTTTGCAAAAAAGTTTTTGCATATCAAAAATATTTATAATTTTGCACTCCCAAATTTAAAGATAGAGAAATGACTAAAAGAACGTTTCAACCTTCGGTAAGAAAGAGAAAAAATAAGCACGGGTTCCGTGAAAGAATGTCAACCGTAAATGGTCGTAAGGTGATTAAAGCCAGAAGAGCAAAAGGTCGTAAGAAATTAACTGTATCTGACGAACGCTAGTACTGTAAGGTACTTAGTTTAGTTAATAGGATATATTTTAATAAAATTATCGTGTGGAGGTATGTTATCATATCTCCTTTTTTTGTTTTCATACGAAAAAGTATTTCTTAAACAAGCAAATTATTTAACTTCGCAACCGCATTTAATTTTACATTAGTAATTCGAAAAGTCTATCTGTTATCAAATTACTTAAGTATTATTAACAAATTAAATTTACTTTTTTTTGCATTTTCGTATTCTTCTGCTTTTTGACAGATATTTATGAAAAATTTTTATTGACATGGAAATTATTTTCTGGATAATTATAGTTTTTTTCCTTTTAGGATATGCTTTCAGGATATTCTTGCGCTACGGACTGCCATGGCTTTTGGGAAGGTTTATAAGAAATCAACAAAATAAGCATAGCGGATTTAGTAGTAGTGGATTTAATTCACAATATCAAAAACCGGAAGGTGAAATAAAAATTAAAACCAATAAAAAACCAAATCAACATAAAGATTCTCAGGATGATAGTTTTGGTGAATACGTTGATTTTGAAGATGTTGATTAGTATAAAACCATAAGTATGAACAAGAGTAATTTTAAACAACTAACACCTTATATTATAGCAATAGTTGTATTTTTAAGCATCACCTTTGTTTATTTCTATCCCGTTCTGGAAGGAAAAAAACTCAAGCAACACGACATAAAAATGTTCAAAGGCATGTCGAAAGAGATAGTTGACTTTCGTGAGTCAACTGGAGAAGAGGCCCTATGGACGAACTCTATGTTCGGAG
>PKTD01000139.1 GCA_002869315.1 Marinilabiliales bacterium
AATACAATATCAACACTTGATATTTTATTTAATGAAGCACCATTTTTAGCTAGTGCACTAAAGGCAGGTCCAACTTCACTTTCTAAAGAACTATTTTCACCAGGAGTATTGTTTCCATATGCAGTTAATGCGTATGGAGCCCAAGTACCGCCATAAATCTTTTCGTAATTTTCTTCAGGGTCCCATGGTTTATTTGGATCCCTTGTCATATTCCAGTCGTTAAAGGCAGTATTTCCACCATCTCCAACTTTATAGGTTCCTGAACGAATCCAGTTCAAATCTGAACCAGGAATATCAAAGTCAGGCACACCTGATAACCAAAGTTGTGTACTGTCTGCAACTTCAACTGAAGAACTCAAGAAACCATTATTGTCAGAAAGCACATAAAATAATGCACTTTGATTCTGGTCATTTCCTACATTATAAGGACCTGGATAATAAGGCTGAGAAATTCTTACTGAAATACCTAAATCTGTAAACAGTTGCTCATTGTCGAATAGTATGCTTGTATCAGCATCATAAACATCACCAGTATTAAGGTCTTTAAGGTGCCATTTTGCAACTAATTTACTTGCAGTATCACCTTTGATAATAGGATCTCCTACTACATCATATAATCTTACGGTTTTCAAACTATCCATCCATAAATGGAATTTACTGCTAACAACATTAAGTGGATCAATAACTGTAACCTTAATAGGTCCTTGATTCTTCTTATATGTTGGATTATAAGCAATAGGATAATCAGGGTCACCAAATTTATTGTCTGGTCCTGCTGGAGACTTAGAAAGTATTTCTTCTATTGTCTCATCAGTAAACTCAAGAATATTACCGCCATTACCATTACCAGCAATTCTTGTAATTTCAGGAACATCACCATAATCACCATTTATTTGAGTTCCATTAACAATTTTATGAGGAACACCTACATAAGTTTTTATATTTTTTCTACCTGATAAGTAAGGCTTAGTTTGTCCAAGATGTCCGAAAGGTGGATTATCTGGCTGATATGGAAGATAGTTATTATAACCATAAGCTACAGCCATATAATAATACTGTTTATGATTTACAAGGGATACATCGTTTTCAGCAAAAGCATCTTGAGTAAGTATGAAGGAGTGTGCAATACCATTGTTACCACCATCTACCATTTCCTGAGGAACGTTAGCTCCCAAGGATTCATCATAATTATAGTTAACAACCTTTGTTACTCCATTCTTAACGTCGAATTGAGCAACTAAACGTGCCTGGTCAGCGTCATAAAGACTTTCAACACTTACCTGAGGATTTTTCAATTGGAATATCTGATATCCTTCAAATTTATATAGTGAGTCACTTGGTGCTCCACCGCCACCAGGAAGAGGCTGAATAATATTAGGATCTACTTCCGCATATGATTCATTATAGTTATTAGAATTTGGAGAATTAGAGATATAAACGATTAATTTCTGATCTAATTCACGAATAGCCAAATCCGGAGCATCAGGGCCATCAATAACTTTAAAACAGTTGTCGAACAATGCCTGACACTTATCATCCACAACTCTCAATAATTCAACTGATGCAAATGGGCCACCTGATGTTGCACGTGCCCATGGAATACCAACAGTAATATAGTTAACTGCGCCTGATTTCAAAGTAAAAGGACCGGCAGACTGCATAAAACGTCTGTCGCTAGGAGCATTCGGAGAACCATTATTTCCTGTTTCCTCTGTCCAGTAAAGTCCATTTTGAGTATAACCTCCATTAGGTGGAATACCTGCTGTACCCCAGTTACAAGGGTCAGAATCTCCTGGGAACATAAATTCACAATCAGGACCAACAACACCAAGAGAATAAGCATCTCCACCATATTGCATAGTTTGACCGTTTTTCCATATACCTCTTAAGTAGTTATAATATTCTGGTGCTATTTGTGGGTCACCCTGGTTTCCACCACTATTATTATGGTATACAAAGCGGCGCATACCGAATCGTTCGTCATCAACGATACCATTACCAAAGTTAACACCATTGATAGCAGCGGCCTCAACCATAAAACTGCCTGTTACTGCTGCTCCATTTTCGTCGTAATAAACCATGCTTACTTCTGTACCATCTTTGGATACTATTTCACAACTTCCTCCAAAAGAAGGTCCAGCTATACTATCACCCTCAAATGATGGGTTATCATCTCCATCAGGATCCATATAAGGTCCCTGGAAGAAGTCAACTCCAATTGCTGGTGGCTGATCGCCATAGGATTCTGGTTCGTTATTACCATCAACAGCAGCACCATTGTAGCAATAACCCAGTCCGCGAGCTACATCACATCCTACAAAGTCATCAAATGCATAACCAAGGTCAGTATCAACCCATGGCGACATATAAGTGTTTGTTAATTCGAATGTAGAACGGTTTATAATTTCATAACTATAAAAAGTCATATTATTTATCACGTCATTGGTTGCGAAAGCAAAAGCCTGTGCCCTTATTTCCATACCAATTGCTGCACCACTTGTTTCAGTGTGGATATTACCTTTATCGTTAAACACCCACCATAAAGTTTGGTCTCCTTTAATTACCTGGTCGGCAAGAATACTACTACCTTCGATTAATGAACCTTCAATTTCTTCCTCTTTGGTAGGTATTTTTGTATGACATAATTCATTTGTAATATCGTAATAAGGATAGTCACCTTCTTCCCAATTGTATTCACCATCACCACCTACATCATAGAAAGGAGCTAAATAAAAACTCTGTCCTTTATCAACATCACCATGAGCTGGCCATTCTTGAATTTCCTGAGGAACTACATAACCATCATATGGGTTATATGCCCCTGTTTCAGGGTCGAACTGAGCAATGAACTCATCTACCATTTCTCTTGTCATTCTGAAATGTTTGTCATATTCAGAACAAACTTCTTCATCAATGGCTGCTGTTCCATCAATTGTAAGAGGGCCTGTCCAATAGTCAATACCAATTTGACGATATCTTAGGGCAGCTAACTTTAACTGATTATTAATGTCGAGTCCACCAATCCATAGAGAACCGGAAAACATTGAAGTTGCTGATCCCTCTTTAGGAATAAAATATTTTGAACCAACTCCACCAGGAAGATCCCACCACATGTCGCCACCAGTATTTATTCTGGCTCTTACATTATTAATATCGAGCCATTCAAATCCTGCGGCAGGTGCACAACCGGCGGTAGTCTGCTTAAGGGTAGTACCTTGGCTCTTATCGAATTTATATTCTTCGGCAAAAGATTGATTTATTAATAATAAAGCAACAATGCCAATCATTAATACTCGAAAAATATTTCTCATAATATTATTTTTTTCTACTTTCTTCATTTTCAATTATGCTATTTGTCCGTTAAAAGTTAAAGATTAAACCTAACCTTATTTGGCGTGGCATACTATAGTTATAAGGGCTATCAACAAATACACTATACAAATCGATGAACGATTGTGGATCTATTTGTGAATTTATCTGACGCTGCCACTCATTAGCAGACAGGTATCCATCATCATTGGCATTTCCTGTATAAGGATATACGTTAATTACGTTTTTAGTATTCAACACGTTAAGTACTTGGAAATAAACATTCATAAAAGTACGTTTTTGGTTGTCTCCATTACCTGATTTCGACTTAAAGTAAAAGTCTTTATCAACTCTTAAGTCTAAACGGAATTGCCATGGAAGGCGAGATCCACCATAAGTACCTTTCAATAAGTTAGTACCACCTGAAAGAGGTGATGTAACATTAGTTGAAGCAGTATAAGGAGTTCCTGATCCACCATTAACAGTTAAACTGAATCCAAAGTCGCTAAGCAAGTCTATAGGTGCTTTACCACTTTTATCACGATTTATTTTAGGACCATTATAATCTTTTCCATTAGCAAATCTGTAGTCGATAACAATGTTAAACTGATGTCTTCTATCCCAAGGCATTGGGAAAGTAGATCTTAAGTTTGGCAAACCTGCAGCAATTAATGAAGCAGCTGTGGTAGTTGATGATCCTGTTGCATCGGCAAACTGTAATGTATATGATGCTCTTAAACGAACATTATTTGTACGTCTTAAGTCATACTCTAAAGTAAGACCTTTAACGGTTCCAAAGTCAAGGTTATTATATGATGTATAATCCTTAGGATATGCACCTGAAAATCTGTACAACTGAATCATATCACGCATTTCGCGATAGAAAGTTGTAAAAGTTATTGATGAAGTATTAGTTAACTTCTGTTTGAAACCTAATTCGTAATCAATTGTTTTTGTTGGTTTCAATGAAGGGTTGTTTATCGAGCCAGCAACTGTATTAAAGAAATAATATGTTGCAGGGCTTGAGAATATGTTACTCGTTGGACGCTGTGTTAAAACGTCGTAGTGAGCGAAGAACAATGCATCATCAGAAATTGGGAATGAGAAAGAAATCCTTGGCATAATATTTATCTGTGGATCATAGTCTTTGAAAGAACTAATAGTTACATTCTCCTGGTTTTTATCTTTTACAAGAGGCTGTATACCACTTCCCACGTCAAGAATACTAGGGTCTTGGATCTCAACACCTTCGGCATTATACCAAATATTTCCATTTCTATAACCTACAATCTGTGAAGGATTATCAAATTTATCTACATAAACTACATAGTCATCACCAATATTACCTGGAGCATTCCATGATATGTTACCATATTCCTTGGTAAATTCTGCACTACCTTGTTCACCGTTAGTGAATGCTGGGTATAATAAATATGGGTCTCTTAATACTTTCTGGTTAGCATCAAAACGGTCAACACGAACACCAACATTAAAGATAAGGTCTTTAAAGGCAAACTTATCCTGAATATAACCAGCCATATAAATAGGTCTGAATGCTCCAACATCACGTGTTAAATCACCATTCTCATCTGTTTTGTTGAAGAAATCTTCAAATGCTGGTTCACTTGATAGTACATTACCTTTATAATCATATCCATAATAATTCAAGTATGCATTACCACTATTCCATAATTCATCTGCTGAGAACATGCTAATATCAAATGCATCTTGTCCTATATTTCCTGTATGTAATACACCATTGGCATCATAGTACTGGATAGAACCATCAGAATAGTCATATGAGTCAACTAGTATATAGTCAAGACCGTCAGACGCAAGGCCCATAGCCTCTCTTAGATTTTTATCGAAAGTAAACTGTGAGGCACCATCATATTTTCTATTATAAGCAATTGTATCGATACCTGTAAAGTAAGGATTATCTTTATCTAACTCTTTAATATGGAAGTTTGTTAAACCTCTCATGTGTGTCCATAATCCTGTTGGTCCGTAGTTAATGGCACGACTTACTCTTTGCTCATACTGGAAACCAATTCTAATTGCATTATTTCCAATATCCAAAGAGGCATCAGCCTTAATGCTATATTGGTCGTTATCAAATTTACCATAACCTGTTTGATTGGTTCCTGGTGATTGATACAATCCATAAACACTACGAGGAGTACCACCATTTAATAAACCACCACCGAGTAAAATTTGGTCGTAATTCATATAATTTCCCATAGGATCGTCATAGAGATTATAATAATTATTTGTAATCTCAGCAACCAACGGATTAATATCTCTGGCATCCCATGTAACAAGGGTGTCAAAATCCCAGGAGTTCAATAGATAAACATCTTCATATGTTTTTCCATCAACAGTCTCAGTACCTAATTCGAAAGTCGGTGTTTTATAAGTTGAAAATTTACCCAAGTAACCATATTTGAATAAATCATCCCAATGATCAGGATCACCAAATTCTCCTTTTGACTTGGTATAGTCAGCCTGAATAGAATAATAAACGTTCTTAACTAAACTTCTGGTTTCACCGTTACTAGGGAATCTTTGGGTAAACCTGATATACCCACGATATGTTGTATTATTCTGTACGGCATTTTTATTATAATTAAGCAAACTACCACCATAGCTGAAATTATTACTCTGGCGAGTATAATAACTACCACCAATGGTAAGGTTAATAGTTTCAGTAGTTCTGATATTAATATTACCAAGAACATTGGCAGTATAATTTGAGGAGTTCATGGAAGTATTAATGTGTTGAAGATCGTCCAAACGAAGGAATTCTCCATTTACATAAGTTCCTGATTCTCCGGCACCTACCGGGCGTAATGGATTTTGCTCAAGGCTTTGCAGAACATCATCCTTAGCTTTATAATGACCTATAGCAGAAGGACGACCATCTCTATTATAATTAACATCTCCTGCGAGGAAGAAACCTAATACAGAAGTATTGTTTTTATTACTTCCCTTAATTAAAGGACCCATAATGTTAAAACCAACTCTTGATGAACCATAATTATCTAGGAACTCTGAAGTTTCAAGTTCAAGCCCTGCACCAAATGTTCTGGAAGGTCCTTTAGTTGTAACGTTGATAATACCTGAAGTAGCATCACCATATTGCGCCGGAACACCACCCAAAACAACGTCAACCTGTTCGATGGCTCCCTGAGGTACAGATGAACTACCTATAACTCTAACACCATCAATAAACATTGCAGTTGCATCGGAACGCGCACCACGAACACTACCTCTCTCACCATCCTGTGAGAATACACCACCAACTGTTGTGGCAACGGCATTCGCATTACGGTTTGGCATCTTCGCAATTTCTTCTGATGTAACCGAAGCACCAGATGCTGTTTCATCTTTTGATATCAACGGCACTTTGTAATCAACAATTTCTACTACTTCAAGCATTTCTGCAGTGCTAGACATTTCGATATCGTGAAACCTGATTTTATCAGCTGCAATTGTGATACCCTTTGTGATATTAGTTTTGTAACCAACAAAAGTTGCTTTCAAATCATATTTTCCCGGAGGGATTGGCTTAATAGTGTAATTACCATCAAAGTCGGAAGTGGTACCTCCAACCTGAGTTCCATTATTGTCAAGAACAATATTTGCGAAAGGAATAGGTTCCTTTGTGTCCTTGTCAATTACCTTTCCTTGCAAAGCACCCTGCTGCGCTTGCAGCAATAGCCCTGTTGTAAGTATTAAGCCTAACGTAAGGAGTAAATTTCTTATCATACTCTGTTAATTTTATATTCTATAAAAAATCCTGCGTTATTTATTGCATTAGTAAGTTCTCAAAAAATGAAAACTTAATTATTATATTTCAATTATTATTAATACGACGGCCTATTCAAAATGGTTGAATAAATAACCGCTTTCTTAATGTTTATTCTTGGTTTCTTCACTCTTTTCACCGGTTTCCGCAAATTTTTAGAAACTGGTTTTTCTTTTTTCTCTTCAACTTCTGTTGTATAGACTTTCTTTTCTTCAAAAAAGTTGCCCTCCTCTTCATATTCGTCATCATATGAAAATAAGTTAGAAGATGATGATTCTGCCTGAGGAACATAAGTTTTTGGTTCCGTATACAACTCAACTGTTGGTTCTTTATCAATATTTTCATCGGAGTAAACAGAGTCATTTTGCTTTTCTCCAAGGAACTCTTCAAAAATCTTTTCTAATGTACTACTACCTCTACTTTTTTCTTTGTCAGTATTTTGTGCCTTTTTGTTCTTTTGCGTGCCCTTATAAATTGAAAAGCCAACCCAAATAAGACCTGCCAATATATAAAAGAAATCTTCAAAAGAACTTTCGAATACCATATAAAAAAATTTTAAGTGGATAAAAATAGAAATTATATGGATATAAACAGCAATTAAATCCAATCAATAAATAAAATATGTGTATACTAAGTTGTTTGCTAGGTTAAATATACTGATTATCAAAGGCTAATATCAATATTGAATGATTATAAATTAACTTTTTAATTGTAGAAGTGAAAATACCTCGTATAAGGTGAAAACAAAATAATAAATAAAAAATGTTAAGGTGAAAGAAACAGCATCTTCCATGTTTAAAAATGCATATATTACAATTACAAATATGAAAAATATCAGTTTGCCAAAATTGACGAGCATAAAGGTATTGGCAAATTGTGACATTTTATTTCGCATGGAATTTGCAATCATTTTAAATACTAATAATGTAATTAGATATAGAAATATTAGAATGAATGGAAATCCAGCACTAATTTTAATAGCAGGTACAAAATAATAAATTAAAACACTTAACAGCATTAAGGAAGCAGCGATTATTGAAATTTTCTTGGTAAAATCCTTTATCTCTATCATTGATAATGTTACTTATGTTTAAATATTTCTCTCATACCATATATGACTGATATAATAACTCCTAATATTGTAAGTGAAACAGTAAAAACCGGAAATTCCCATGATGTTAGTTTGTCAATTTCTCTTCCGCCAAAAGCCGCACCAACGATAATTACTATCATTTGCAGTGCCAGACTCGAATACTTGGCGTAAAACTTTAACGGACTATCATCATTTTTTTTCACCTGCTATTAACTTTTCGTTATTATTCCCTGCAATATTTGATGTCATTTGACAATTACCCGAAAATATTGCTCCTGGTTCTATGGAAATTTTCTTAGTTACTATATCTCCTGAAAATTTTGATGTTTCTGAAAGCCGTACCAAATTATTGATTTTTACTTTGGCCGTAATTTTACCTGATATATCAGCATTCTCGCATTCAATAGTACCTTCAATATGAGCTGACTCCCCCACTACAAGTTTGCCTTTTGTGATAATATTTCCAATAATATTTCCATCAATACGCAAATCTCCCGAAGTTTCGATATCGCCTTTAATGGTGGTTCCTTGAGAGATTAAATTATGTACTGAAGAATCTCCATTTGTATTATTCAATTTTTTCATGGTGGTTTGATTAATTTTTTTGCGAAACATCAATTTCTTAAATAATATTTTTCGAAAAACTTTTTATATGCATCCAGGTTTTTATCTCTATAAAATAATGGATAATTGGAAGTAGAAATAGGATAAACTGAAAAGTCTTCTTCTTTTACGCCAGAAAGTACATATTCATCATTATTTATGGCATTATAAAAATTCATGGCTTCATCCACATTTTTGAAGTTTCCTACGGTAATTATTGTTTGAGTTTTGTTCAATAGTAAACTCTTAACTTTTAACCTCATTAAACTAAAATATTTTCCATTAAAGTCGGATATTCTAATCTTTAGAGGGTTTACTTCAACATTTTCATTGTTTACCACAAACATTATAAAATGAAGATTGTTAGCATCAAAACTATAAATTGATTTTTCCTTGCTTTTTCCGTCGGCAAGTTCTTCCTTTTGCTTTTGAATTTCTTCAGAAACTCCCATTCCGTATTCCAGTTGTAATTTTCTTAACAACGCCTTTGCTCTTGGTACTACAGAACTTTCTGGGTAACTAACCAGCAAACTGTCGAGTGATGCATATAAAGTATCTGGAGTGTCTACTTTTCCTAAAGATAATGCCCTCAGGTACATAAATTTAGGCCTGAGAGAAGTGTCCTCAGGGTATAATTCTATTCCCTTATTGGCATATGATATAACCCTATAATATTTTTCACTATTAAATGCACTATAAGTACGCATATACAATTCGGATGCCTTTTGTTTTTCTTCTTCTAATTGTAAAAAATAATCCGGATTAAGAATGACTTTTGCATATGTACTTTCAGGGTAATTTCCCACTATCAGATTTTTATAATATTCAGTTTCTTCCTTATTATTCTCTGAATTATAAATTTTATAAAGTCCATACCATGATTCCAAACGATACTGATTTTCAGGAAAGCGTTTTTGAAACTCCAAATAGGTCTCCTGAGCTTTTATGGTGTCGCTAAGTTTCATCAAATATATGAAGCCAAGTTTGTTGTATGCTTCAATAAGTTGCTCATTGGATGCTTCTATTTTTTCAGGGGTATTTGGTAAACCTGCTAAATAATACGACCTGTCAATAGGGTTTGTTGCAACAGAAGTAGAGTCGGAAACAGAGTCGTTAGTAACAATATTATCAATGTCTTGCATTATTAACTGTTTGTTGCTGAGTCTCCAGTTATCTTCCAGTTTTCTGTTACCCCACTTTCTGGTAAACTCACTAAATCCTGAACTAATAGCAGCTGTATTGTAGAAATACCACTCGCCGTTTCCTAGGCTATTATTAGACCTTCCACGGTCGTTCATGTCAACAAACTGAGTTCCTCCTTCTGATAATTCTTCTTCTTTCTCTTGTGCTAATTTATAGTCTTCTATCTTTTTGTCAATTATGGCATAGAGTTCAGTAGTATCAAGACTAACAAGATATTGTAAACTGTCTTGTATCTTAATAGTTTTTGCCTGAGTAACAAGTTCGGTTAATACACCTGCTTTTTGGCTGATCTCTTCATAATTTGGATAATCATTTGTGAGTGAGCTTACCGCAGTATCATAATATGCCTGGGCATAATTATAGTCGTTTCTTTCAAAAAACATATCTGCAACTTCCAAAGAGGATTTTGTTTTTTGAACCTGATTTTTTTCGCTGTATTTAACAGAATTTCTCAAGTGCCTGATGGCTAAGGTATCATTACCATCTTTTTTCGCAACATCTGCCAATGCATAATAAATTTGATCTCTAAACTCCTTATTTCTTGGTTCTTTAAGCATTTTATTTAGGATTTTGTTTATCCCTTTGCTATCGCCATTTTCAGAAGCGTAGGTTTCTGCCAAATGCAGTTTGGCTTCAAATGCCATTACATAATCCGGGTTTTTTTTAACAACTGCACTGAAATACTCTGTAGCCATTTCAAAATTACCCTCTCTCTGATAAAGTTGGCCTAATATAAATTTTACCCTAGTGGTTATTTCCTTTTTATTATTTAATTCCAATGATCTTTCTAGATATGGGAATGCATCTTCATATTTTTCCTGTTCTATGTAAAAGTTTGCCATTACAAGAGGTATCTGTTTTTCTACATAAAAGGGAAAATCACTTTCTTCCATTTTACTTTGAAGAAGGTTTATTGTTGCAATTGCCTTTTCAAATCTCTCATTCTGTAAATGCGTTTTAGCAAGCCACAGGTAGGCTTCGTAATGTATTGGGTCGTTTTGATAAGTTTTGGCAACATAATCAAATATCCTTCTGGCACTTATATAATCATGTTTATAAAAATGGGCCTTTCCCATCATTAAATAACTATCGTCTATCCACTTAACCCTTTCTTCTCCTCCAAAATACATTGAGTGTTTTTGAATTCCAATGGAAGCTTTTTTAATTGTTCTGTCCATTTTAGGATTCAAACGTTGCGCCTGCTGCTTAGTACCATAGTTATATACGGGAAGTACTTTTGAATAATCATCCTCAAAAACCTCTTTAAAACTTTTTTCACCTTCCTGTAAACTCATCATTCCATTCCAATATACATTATAATGGCTGGTTAAATTATGATATGCCCTTCTGGTCCAGGTGTTTTTCTTTGTTGAGCATGAACTTATCAGAAGCAATATCACTAAAGTAACAAGAACAGAACTAAATATGTATTTGCCTTTTGTAATCAATTTAAAAATTTTCTATATAACTGATTTCGTATTAATTTATTACTGAAAGATGGCAAAAATAATAAAGAAGTGCTTAATACGGAAAAACAAACACACATATTATAAATAAATTGAATGTATTTTAGCAATTCAATCGGCTGAATCATAGGGATACATTTTTTATGATTTTTCCGTAGGTTTGCGTTTTAATTTTACACTATGTCTAAAACTAAGTCGGATAAAAAGTGGTATCATAAACTAAGGAGCAAATATCGCCTGGTAATTTTCAATGATGAAACATTCGAAGAGCGCTTGATATTCCGACTTACCCGTTTAAATGTATTATCAGTTTTCGTTAGCCTTGCCATAATCTTCACCAGCCTTACACTCATTTTAATTGTTTATACTCCAATAAAAGAAATGATTCCGGGCTATCCCAGTACTTATCAGAATCAAAGTTTAATACGATTGAATATTATGGCCGATTCTTTGGCTGATGAGTTGAGAAAGAAAGATTTATTTTTTGAGAATATTAAAAATATTGTTGAAGGTAAGGAGATTATTGAGGACACATCCAAGGATGCATTTAAAAAGGGAGGTGTATACGATACTATTCAGTTAACTTCCTCACCAGAAGACAGCCTTCTAAGGGTTGAGTTTGAAATGCAAAACCTTAATAACCTTTATTATCCTGAAAAAAATGAGGAAACAGAAAAAAAACAAATTAATATTAAAAACCTTAGTTTCTATATACCCGCCGAAGGAGTGGTAACCTCAAAATTTGATTTTAGTAAAGAGCATTTTGGGATTGATATTGTAGCAAAGCATAATGCTGCAGTAAAAGCAACTTTAGATGGTTCAGTAATATTTGCAGATTGGACAATGGAAACCGGTTATGTAATTGCCATCCAGCATCAGGAAGGATTAATTTCATTTTATAAACACAATTCCGTATTGCTGAAAAAAGTAGGGGAGATTGTAAAAGCAGGCCAGCCCATTGCCATTATCGGTGAATCTGGAGAACTTACAACCGGCGCACATTTACATTTTGAATTATGGCATAAAGGAGCGCCTGTAAACCCCGAGGATTATATAACATTTTAATAAAGTCTTAAAAATTAATAAACACATGAAAAAGATAGTAGCAATTCTTTTAGGCGTCTTTTTAACTTTTAACTATACAACTACTTTTTCTCAGTCAACTGAGGATTATGAAAACTTAAATACTTATATTAAAGAGTATACCGAGGCCTTTAATATGCCAGGATTTGCTGTTGGTATAATAAAAAATGGGGATGTTGTTTTTGAGCATACTTACGGACTCAAAAAATCAGATACAGAATTAAAAGTAGATGAGAATACTCTATTTGGTATAGCCTCATGTTCTAAAGCATTTACATCAGCTTGTATTTCAATTTTAGTCGACAGAGGTGAATTGAATTGGTCAGATAAGGTAGTGGATGTGCTACCTGGATTTAAACTTTATGATCCTTATATAACAGCAAATCTAACTGTTGAAGATTTGCTAGCTCACCGTTCTGGTTTTGAAACTTTTGACGGAGACTTAATTTGGTATGGTACCAAAAGAAGTAATTCAGAAGTTATCTCAAGGTTTCAATACAGAGAAAATCCTTATGGGTTAAGAGAAAAATTTGGTTATTCAAACCTCATGTTTATTACAGCAGGAGAAGTAATTAAAAATGTAACGGGACTGGAATGGACTGAGTTTTTGAAGGAAAATATTCTGGATAAAATCTCTATGAATGAAAGTACAACTACCAATAGTGGCTTTGCAGAAAATGGAGATGCTGCATGGCCACATATTGATGGTAAACCTATGGGGTTTATAAATTATGATAATATTAGTTCAGCCGGAGCTATCAATAGTTCTGTGAGCGAAATGCTGAATTGGCTGGAGTTAGTTTTAGGAAAAGGGGTTTATAAGGGAGATACAATTTTTTCAAAATCCAACTATTACCGAATGGCATCTGCAAAAACGCCAATGAATGGCGGAAGGGGTGAAAAAATTGACGGTACCCACTTCTCAGCTTATGGATTGGGTTGGTTTTTAAAAGATTATCAGGGACGTAAAATTATTCATCATGGTGGTGGATTGCCTGGTTTTCACTCTAAGGTAGTTGTTATTCCTGAAGATAGTTTAGCATATGTTATTTTGGCCAATCAACTTTCTGCACTTGTACCGGCAATAGATAGAAAAATAATGGATTTCTATTTGAATAGCAGTGATACAACCGATTGGGCAAAATTATATCTGAATGCTGAAAATAATCAAAAGGAAAGATTTGATAAAAAATGGGAGAAAATTGCTGATGAAAGAGTTAAAAAGACGAAGCCCTCTCTTGAAATAGAAGACTATTCTGGCGTTTATGAGGATAAAATGTATGGAAAGGCAGAAATAGAAATAAAGGATAAAGAACTATTCTTGACACTTATTCCTACAGCCGAATTATTAAATTCTAAAATGGAACATTGGCATTTTGATACCTTTAAAATTAAATTTGAAGACCCGTTTTTGCCACCTGGATTTGTTACATTTTCAATGAACTCAAAGGGGGATATCATAGGATTTAAAATAGACATGGATGCCCCTGACTTCCATTTCAAAAAATTGGATTTCAAAAAATTATAATTAGATACCTTTATAACTAACCTCATCCATCAACGACTGGGTGATATAGGTCATTTCGGTTAATTCCAGCGCAAACAGATTTCCATAACCCGGACGTTCCTGTATGTATACTCCATTATCCAAATCAATAAATTTATAGTCTTTTGAATTTACTGCCAGATGGATAAATTCATGGTTAACCGGAACATGTCCGTGTATTACTTTTCTATTGCCAATTTTCTCTGGCTCTACCTTAAAATCTCTAGCCCATATCATTGCCCTTTTGTCTTCAAATGGGTTGTCAATATGGAAATTTAATCCGGCATGCACAATTACATAATCATCTAGCAAAGCATAGTATTTCAAATTTCGCATCCAGTTTATATATTTCTCTGGAATATCCTTGGGGCGGTTGGTATCAAAACTTTCCATGGTTTGTACACCACCAAATTTCTCCCACTCTTTCTGAGTTTTTGTCTTAGTATTAAATCCTAAAAAACTCTTTTTCTTATTATCTTCTTCCCAGGCTTTTATACAGTAATCCTCATGATTTCCCATTAAACAGGTAACATTATATTCATTTTCCTGCATATTCATTATAAAATCGATAACCCCCTTACTGTCAGGACCACGGTCAATATAGTCGCCAACAAAATAAATCTCGTCATTTTTGTTAGGCTTTATCTGAGTTTCAATAAGATATTTTAGAGTTAGCGCGCAACCATGTATGTCGGGAATTACCCATTTTTTAGTCATAATTTAGTCCTTTTTTACTGTATTAAAACGTTTGAGACGTTATTTTATATGTTTTAAAAAGCCCCAATAGCTTTATTTAATTGTTAAGCTTTCAAAAAACAAAGATACTTAAATATTTAAAAAGCGTATTTTTGTGAACTGATTATTATTGTTGAAAAACCGTTAAAAATCAGCAGTTAAAATAATATTATTTTATTCGATATTTAGCAAATGAAAATCATGAGATTTGCTAAAGTTTATAAAAACAGATGATGAAAAGAAACGATATACAAAAAGTTTTACTAGTTATCCTAGATGGATGGGGATATGGTAAAAAAGATGATAGTGATGCAATATATAATGCTGATACACCATATTTTGATTCTTTGTTGAAGAATTATCCCAGTTCAGAACTTCTTACATGTTGTAATTATGTTGGTTTGCCTGATGGGCAGATGGGAAATTCTGAAGTAGGACACTTAAATATAGGGGCAGGAAGAGTTGTTTTTCAAGACTTAGAAAAGATTAATAATGCTATTAAAGACAATAGTTTAAAAGACAACTCTCAAATTATAAAAGCATGTGATTCAACTCTTAAAAGTGGAAAGGCATTGCATTTTATAGGTTTACTTTCCGATGGTGGTGTACACTCAATGAATTCTCATTTGTATGAGTTGATAAATATTGCAGAAGCAAAAGGATTGGAAAGTATTTATGTTCATATAATTACCGATGGTCGTGATACTGACCCGAGAAGTGGTTTAGGATACATTGAAGAACTTCAAAATTTCCTTGATGGAAAGAAAACAAAGGTGGCTACTTTAATAGGAAGGTATTATTCGATGGACCGTGACAAACGCTGGGAACGAATAAAACAAGGTTACGATTTGATGGTTAATGCTGAGGGTGAAAAGTTTGATAATGTTACGGAAGCTATAAAAACCTCTTACAAAAATGGAGTAACAGATGAGTTTATTAAGCCTTGTGTTATAACTGAAAATGATAAGGCTGTTGCAACAATTAATGATGGTGATACTGTTATTGCATATAATTTTCGTACCGATAGACTTAGGGAAATAACTCATGTTTTAAGTCAGGAAAATATGCCAGAATTTGGCATGAAGACCCTCAATTTGAACTACTATACCATGACCAATTATGATAAGAAGTTCAAGAATATAAATATTATATTTGATAAAGATGATTTGAAAAATACTCTTGGTGAAGTAATTTCAAAAAACGGGCTTAATCAATTGCGTATTGCAGAAACTGAAAAATATGCTCATGTTACTTTCTTCTTTTCTGGAGGTAGAGAGGAACCATTCAAAAATGAAAATCGTATTTTGGTAAACTCTCCTAAAGTAGCAACTTATGACCTACAGCCGGAAATGAGTGCATATATTGTCAAGGATAAACTGGTGGCCGATCTTGAAGCACAAAATAATGATTTTGTGGTGGTTAACTTTGCCAATGGAGATATGGTAGGGCATACTGGAATTTATCCGGCAATATTAAAGGCTGCCAATGCTGTCGACAATTGTATAAGTGAAGTAATTGAAACTGCAAAGGCAAATGATTATGCTGTTCTGCTAACGGCTGATCATGGTAATGCAGATTTTGCGGTTAACGCAGATGGCAGCCCAAATACTGCACACTCACTAAATCCGGTGCCATTTATATTAATTTCTGATAAATTGAAAAATGCTAAAATGAAGAATGGCATACTTGCTGATATAGCCCCTACAATACTGCATTTGATGGGAGTTGATAGTTCGGAAGAAATGACCGGTAAGCAACTTATTGAAGCATAAAATCCTTTTATATTTGTTCCTATATTTGCAAGGTGCAGTTCAAAACACCATATGTTGCAAAAATTGTATATCCTTCTTTGGTATGGGATATGCCATCCAACGAAAATAAGATATATCTGACCTTCGATGATGGTCCTCATCCGGATATTACATTTTCGGTAGTTAAACTTTTAGAAAAGTATAATGCAAAAGCAACATTTTTTTGTGTAGGAGAAAATGTTCAGAAGTATCCTGACACTTTTGAGTTTGTGAAAAATCAAGGCCATAGTGTGGGCAATCATTCATTTAATCATCTAAATGGATGGAAAACAGACAATGATGACTATTACCTAAACATAGAGAAAGCCGACGAAATTATTAGTTCCAAATTATTCCGTCCTCCTTATGGGAGAATATCTCCCGGACAGATAAAACATTTAAAAAATGACTATAAAATAATAATGTGGTCAGCATTGAGTTATGATTTTGATGCCAGAGTTTCAAAAGAAGAGTGTTTAAACTTTAGCATTAAGAATTCACGACCGGGAAGTATTATTGTTTTCCACGACAGTGAAAAATCTAAAGAAAAAATGTTTTATTCCTGCGAAGGTTTTTTGGATTATTTTAGCCAAAAAGGTGTTGAGTTCGCCAGTCTTAATGAAAATTTGTTTTTTAAGGATGTTAAATAAGTTAATCATATATTTTTCAGTAAGTATCTTACTGTTTTCTTGTGCTCATCCGGTAAGTCCCGGAGGTGGTGCTAAAGATAAGGATGCCCCTAATATTTTAGGAACTTCACCTGAAAATGGCAGTGCAAATTTTACAAAAGATAAATTTACCATAGAATTCGATGAGTTTGTTGAACTAAAGGATCCTCAAAATCAGATATTAATTTCGCCACCTCTTCGGGAAAATCCAACCTATAAAATAAAAGGTAAATCGCTACAGGTAAAATTTAATGAAGAATTAAAAGAAAATACAACTTACTCAATCTATTTTGGTGATGCTATAGTAGATATTACTGAGAATAATCCCCGTAGTAATTATACTTATATTTTTTCAACAGGACCATTTACCGATTCACTAAGTTTACAGGGAGTTGTGAAAGATGCATTTAGCCTTAAACCTGTAGAGGGCTGTTTTGTGATGTTGTATAAAGATGATAATGATACAATTACCCATGACTCTATGCCTCTTCTGGTGAGACCTTATTATTTAAGCAAAACTGATGAAAATGGAAGGTATCGCTTTAGTGGGCTGGGTGATGATGATTATCTCTTATTCGCCTTAATGGATATGAATGGTAGTTTGAGTTTTGATCTGCCCAATGAACAAATTGGTTTTATCGATAGCCTATTGCATCCTGTTTATATCAGTAAGCCAGA
>PKTD01000202.1 GCA_002869315.1 Marinilabiliales bacterium
ACTGAAGATATTTTTTTGCATTTTCGCAATTAAATACAATATTTACTTTAATATTTGTAGTATTGAAGATAAATAGCTTCCTAAAAAGAAAATGAAATAATATAAAAAAAACTTTATCGGGGGGGGTATAAAAATGAAATTTTTGGGTACTAATATATAGAACAGTGAGAGAATTATCTGTTGAACAAATTTTAGATGGTATTGTAAACAATAATAGTTTTATTATCCATCAAGTTTATAAAAAGTTCTTTGTTGTAGTGCGCAAATATATTCAAAGCCATGGTGGTAGAGAAGCCGATGCTAAAGATGTTTTCCAGGATGGAATAATGGTCATTTATGATCAAAGAAAAAACAAAAATCTGGTAATAAAAAACAACTTCGGTACTTATCTTTTTTCAGTTTGTAAACATATTTGGCTAAATCGCCTGAGAGCAGAAAATAAGATGGTTTTAAAAGAATACGATTCACTTATATATGAATTGGAAAAGCAAGGCTGGAATGAAATAGTTAAACATACTGAAGAAGCCAGTTATAAAGAATTCAGAGCAAGAATATATCAAGAGAACTTCGAAAAACTAAGTGAAGAATGCAGAAAACTTCTAAAAATGACTGCCGAGGGTCTAAGCGTAAAAGAAATTACTTTAAGATTTGGTTACAAATCTGAAGGATTCACCTACAAAAAGCGTAGTATTTGTAAATCGAGACTAATGAAATTAATAAATCAGGATAACAATTTAAGGAAGTATGAAAACTTATAGCAAAACAGAATACATAGAACGTTACCTGGACGGACAACTTAAAGATGGTGAACTTTGGGAATTTAAAATTGAATTAGAAAAAAATCCTGAATTTGCCAGACAAGTAAAACTCCAACAGGAGATTAATGAAACTCTATCCGATACCAATAAACTAAAACTACGTAAGCAATTGCACTCAAGTTACAACAAGACTCAAAGATTACAAGTTGTATACCAGTGGAAATATCAAATTGCTGCCGCAATAACAATATTAATACTTATTGGTGGTGGACTTTCATCAAATCTATTTAATAATGGTAGTAAACAAATAGATAATTATACCATTTATACAAATAATTTCAATCCAGACAACTCATTATTTACTGTTCGATCAGGAAACAATGATCTTAACGCTGAATTAAAAGTTGCAGTAGAAGCATTTAACAATGAAGATTATCTAAGAGCTATTAAAATTTTAGATGGTCACAAGAATAATATGGCTGCAAAATTGTATACTGGTTTTTCATTTATGAAACTGTCTGATTTTGATAATGCAATTTCAAACTTTAATGAGGTAATTGAAAATGATAACAACCTCTTTATTGATCAGGCAGAATATAATTTAGCACTTTGTTATCTTGCTAAAGACAATTCAACAGAAGCAAAACAAATCTTAAATAATATTATTAATAAACAATCAGTCTACTCAAATAAAGCAAAAGATATAATCAATAATATAGAATAATAAATCAGCGGTTTAATTTGAGAAGAACAAACATCTTCAGGGAATATCAATTGGTTATACAATTTAAACAAACAAGCAAGCAAAATCCCTGAATATCAAGCAGAAACAAAAGCACATATTCCGAAAGGCATATGTGCTTTTTTCTTTCTAAAAGACAGCATTATTAAGTACTTATTTGACTTGTTAGTATATTTATTGGTATGCTGTAAGTTACATTTAGTTATATCTTAAGCAGATAAACTAATTTACTTATTGTAATGGCATTGTTTGTAGAACACAAACAAACTCTAAGTTAATAATTCCTCATATAAAAATATTGGAATATGATTTAGTAATTAATCTTATAAATAACTCTTTTGTAATAAATAAACATAAACAAAATAGGTATTGAAAAAAGCAGAAGAAGCCATAAGTCATTCTTTTTGTTTCCAATATTAAGTTCACCTGTATCGCCAGTAATTATATAGGCTGACCAATAATTTGGATGAGATTTTACCATATTTGATGAGTTCAGAACCTCCATTTTAGCAAGTTGCATAGCCTTGTCTTTTCTATATCCTTCCGAAAGGTGTTTGTAAAATAACTGCATAATTTCTAGCCCATTTTCATCCTGAACTTCCCAAAGTGTCATAATAACTGAAGGAACTCCAGCAAAAACGAATCCTCTTGCTAAACTCATTATTCCTTCTCCTTTCTTTAAAATACCTGCCCCAGTATTACAGGCACTTAATGTTACCATTGAAGCCTTCAGATTCATTTTATATACTTCTGAGGTATTAAGAAACACTTGATTTTCATTTAACCCTGATTCAGGAGTAAATACCAACTTTGAATACATTGGCATTGAATCATTTATCAATGTATGCATGGCTAAATGTAGCACATCATATCCAGATGCAGTTTCTAAAAATTTATTTTTTATTGCTTGTTTACCGGCATAAACTTTACCACCAAACTCTTTATTTAAATTTTCAACCTCTCTGTGAGCATAGGGCAATTTTTTTAAATCGCTTATACTTTTAAACACCGTATCATTTTCCAATTCACTATAGTCAGGTGCCATATAAAGAATATCAAGGTTAGCTTTATAAGATCTTGCTGAAAAAAGTGAACTAAATCTTAATGTAGATGAATACGAATATGACACCGGAAATTCCTTGATTAAATAATTTAGGTTTCGATAGTCTAGGTCTTTAATCATGGTGCCTGGCTTAATGAGTATTTCAAATGGCAGGTAGCCTAATACTCCAGAAGGAATTATCAGTAAATTTTTCTTCTTAACAGTTTTGTATCATTATATCTCTTAATCTTTCCAACTATCATATTGTTTTCGATATTACC
>PKTD01000038.1 GCA_002869315.1 Marinilabiliales bacterium
TATGCCATGGAAAATAATGGGAAACAGCATAGAAGTTGATAAATCCAAATTGAATGATGAAGAATTGGAAACAGGAAAAGTTACTATAAGTTTTAGTAACTATTCCATAGTATATTCTGAATAATAATTTAAATACGGTTTTAAACGCTTGCTAAAAACGAATCCAGATTCTCAAACTTATTAGTATAGTCAATCAGTGATCTGCGGATAACCTCATGAGCCTCTTCAACTCCATAAGTATGGCTAATTTCTACATTGCTTTCCTGTCCGGGAAGATCTTTATAAGTAAGAAAATAATGTTGTAATCGCAGCCTTACCATATCAGGTAACTCACTAATATCTTTATACTGACTGTAAACCGTATCATTAAATAAAACAGCAACTATCTTATCATCTGCCTCATTACCGTCTATCATACGGAAGCCTCCTATTGGCCTGGCCTGAACAAGAATATCACCGTGAGTGATTTCCTTTTCAGTTAGAACACAAATATCAATGGGGTCGCCATCGCCCTGTATATCTTTTCTGCCTGTTTTTTCATTGCAATAATCGGCAACCTTTTCCGCACTGAATGTTTGTGGAATAAAACCATAAAGTGCAGGTACTACATTTGAATATTTCTGAGGACGATCCAATTTCAAATAACCCGATTTTTTATCAACTTCGTATTTTACCGTATCGGTCGGAACCATTTCAATATAGCATGTTAGTACTTCAGGAGATCGTGGTCCGATATCAACCCCATGCCATGGATGCGATTTATATCTCAAACCCATTAATTTGCCAATGGGATCCATTAATTTGTTAACCATAGTATTTTAAAATTTTTGCAAAGGTATTAATAAGCAGAATAAATGAAACTTATTTTTTTCTGCAATTTGGAATTATTATTCCTCCCTCAAAACTACTTCTTCAATCAAATCGAAAGTATCAGGATCCTTTACTCTCATTTTTACTGTATCACCTTCAATATCAAAAAGCATTAAAGCATATTGAGTAGAAAACTTATTTACATAATCACTCCACGGCAATTCCTCTTTTCCATAATAAGGTGCTCCTGCCGAGCCATTTGTTATCTGCCAAAACGGACGATTTACCTTCAACTTTTTACCATCCCAGTTTTCAGGATACATTGGCATACCTGAAGTAATTTGTATCCTGCTGTAATTGTGTTCATCACCGCATAAAAGTGCGACAACCTTTTGGCTTTTATTGATTAACAGATTTAAAAACTCATCCCTTCTTTCTATAATTCCCTTATCTACTGCCACACCAGCAATTACAGGACGTACAGAATTATCTCCAAAATACCACATATCGTTATTAGCATGTCCCCCGTTAGGTAAAGCAGGAGTATGAACAGTTACAAAAACATGATCTATTTCATCATCTTTTTCAAACATCTTTAGAGTATTCTTCAGCCATTCCAACTGCACATCCATTATATAACCATGAGCATTCCCACCTGTTAAAGGATTATCATAAGCCTTTGGCGAATACAAATAATTTGAATTCAAAACCACAATGGCAGTATTAGCATAGGTATAATAAAACACATTCTCCTTATAAGGGGGAAAGTCCATATTGTTTTTATCAGGATCATATTTTGATCCATCTTCACTTAATGGCCCGTTTTCAGGATTAACAAAATTATTGGCAAAAATCCTTTCCGCAGAACTGCTATTAAAAGGAAAATTATCCACTGAAATTCCATCTTCACTACCATCATCAAATTTCGTGATATAAGCTTCATGATTACCCATTCCAATATTAACAGGTATATAATGCCAGTATGGCTCTATGGCTCTTCGCCAATTGGCAAATTGCAGTTCATGATCGCTAAGGGAAGTGCTATAACCATTAATCATATCTCCTGTAAACTGCATGAAGGATGCATTTTCGTCTATTGACATAGCGGCTATTTTCTTCATTATATAGGCGTTGCTGCCATGCAGGCTTCTTTCTCCTCCCCCATTACCCTGACGTGAATCGCTAACATATGCAAATGTAAATTTAGACTTACTGCCTTTCGCCGGAGCCGTTTTAAAACTATAAGTCTCTTTGATTTTTCCAAATACAACTGTATAATCATACTCAGTATCAGGCCTAAGGTGATGTATTTTTATCTCATGATCAATATCGCCCATGATATTTCCCATTATGTTTTTAGCCTCATATTTTCTTCCATTTACCTCTACATAAGGACTTGAAGGAAAGTTGGTTGTAAAAACAATTGTGGCTTCTGTTTCACCTACTTTGTTAACATAAGGACCCTCTACTATAGATAATGCTGGTTTAAAAGGACCTGTTCCTGTAACATAAATTTTACCATCATAAATTATATTTCCTTTATCATCTACAATGCGGTAGCCTAATTTAGCTATTGCATTTTCTTCCCATTTAGCAATATCATATCTACCTTTTAATTTACTTATATCAATTTCTGCAACTCCATTTATAAGTTTTGCATGTTTTTTAAAAAATACGGGCTGTGGGAACTTTCCTCCATCCTTTGCATAAAATCCATAATAGACAATCCCGTTTATTTTTTCATTTTTTAAATCCAGTTCTACACCTTTAGGAGTGCCGACGAATAAATTCCTCAGGTTTACAAGTGAAACATATTCCTCCTCAATTATCCTTTTTACTTCTTTTCCAGTTTCTGGATTTACAAAAACTAATTCACCTTTATCATTGTATTTAATATTATGATAAATGGACGGTATTTTTGTTTTATTCGAAAAATTTTGTTGCTGAGCATTTAGGCTCACTCCAAAAATTAAAAGTATAAGTATTGAAAGTAGCGATCTCATAATTAATAGTTTGAGTAAATTTTTAATTAAGTTCTGTAATCTCCCATTTATCATTTGAAAACATCATCATCTCTCTAAAGCCAATATTTTTAAGGTAAACCACCGTTTGCGGGAAAAGTTCGTTTATCTCATGAGCTTTATGGGCATCTGAAGATATTAATATGGGAATATTATTTTCTTTAAGCTTATATAAAGCATAATCGTCAGGAAAAAGTTTATCACAGCGTTTTTTGTATAAACCGCGGGTGTTTATTTCCGCAATAAGATTCTTTGATTTAATTAATTCAATGGTTTCATCTATTAACTTTCTGTACCATACATCTTCATCGGTAAAAAACCTGTTGGCATTATGCATTTTTATTTTATCGAAATGGCCTATTACATCAAACTCCTGAGTTTCAATCATCTGGTTTGTCTGATGATAAAAAGTAGTTACAGCCTTTTTTATATCTCCTCCAAAAAACTCCTCAAGCCCCTGATCGTAAATATCAGGATCAGGACCATCGGTAAACCACAAAGGATTTTCTTTTGAAGAAGATACCAAATGTACCGAACCTATAAGATAATCTGTTTTGCAAGCCTTTCTCCAGTATTCAAAATCTTCAGATATATAGGGCACAAAATCCATTTCCAGAGCGCGGTATATTTCCAGTTTATTTGAGAATTTTTTCTTAAGAAAATCTATCTCATCAATATAATTTTGAATATTATCTTCTTTTAAAGAAAAAGGGGTATTAAAGGGAAGCGGAGAATGCTCTGTAAAACCAACTGCAGTAAAGTTTAATTCGATTGCCTTTTCCACATAATTAAGAGGTTCCTCCTTTCCATCGGAAAAAACACTATGCTGGTGAAGATTATAATTTGGCATTAATTTTTTTCTGCAAATTTACTTAATCTGCTTAAGCCCATGAAAACTCAATAAAAAGTTTCTAATAATCTTCTTTTATCCAGTTATATGGCTCACGGCTTATCCATTGCGCTCCGGTAAAGTCAGGAAAGTCCTGCACCTCTCCATTGTTGGCAATCGAGATTTCCGAAAGAGGCGTAATTGCACTCCATGCAGCAGCATCATATACATCCAATGGAGGTGCAATATTTTTCTTTGCCGATTCCACAAAGGCATTAAGTACGAAATAATCCATGCCACCATGTCCAGCACCTTCGGCTTCATTTTCATAACGCTTCCACAATGGGTGATCATATTTCTCCAGCCACTTATCGGCCTCATCCCAACGATGGGGTTCTGAAACTCCTTCCACATAAATTCTGTTACCATCAACTTCCCAAAGGCCTTTGGTACCCTGAACTCTGAATCCCAAAGAATATGGTCGAGGGGAGTTAGTATCATGAGTAACAATTATTGTTTCTCCATTATATGTATTAATTGTTGTTGTAACTATATCTCCTAACTTCCACTTAAGTTTTGCATTTGGATTATCCTCTCCTGCCTGATCCACAATATATTTATGAAGACCTCGAGCCTTAGTGGCATGCGAACTAAGAGAAATAAACCTATTCCCACGGTTTATATTTGCATAAGCAGCAACAGGACCTATTCCATGTGTAGGATAAAGGTCGGCATTGCGTTTTAAACTATGCTGTGTACGCCACTGTGCCTCACTCATTGCCTCAGGACCGAATAAAACACCACCACCATATGGTTGTTTACCATTATTAAATTTCACCTCACGTAAATCGTGTTGATATCCACATCTGAAGTGCAGTAACTCCCCAAAAACATCCTGGCGAACCATATTCATTACAGCAAGCACATCTCTGCGATAATTTACATTTTCCAGTATCATCAAATGCGTACCTGTTTTTTCATGAGTTTCAACCAAATCCCAACATTCTTTCATAGAAGTAGCTGCTGAAACCTCAACACCGGCATACTTTCCTGCATTCATTGCATCAACTGACATTGGAGTATGCCATAACCAAGGAGTAGAAATGATAACAGCATCCACATCTTTTAATTCCAGGAGATTTCGGTAGTCGTAGGCATTTTTACCAAACTCCTTAGCCTTTTTATATCCTGCTTCAGAAATCATTTTTCTGGAAATTTCCATTCGTTTAGGATCAGTATCACAAATAGCAGTTATTTCAATATCAGACCTGTTTAAAGAATTCCTTAAATGCAAAACTCCTCTTAAACCAAGGCCTATAAAACCTAAGCGCAATTTACTGTCTTTCAATGTATTTCCAAATGCAATTCTAGGGGAAACAGCCAAGCCTGCTCCTGCTACGGCAGCAGTTTTTAAAAATTCTCTTCTCCGGATATTCATAGTGTATGATTTTATTGAACTAAAATATAAAAACTCTTTCAAACAAAAACAGCCAACTCGCGAAAGTTAGCTGTTATAATCCCAGATTAACCAAAACTTCCTATTTGAAGGGAAAGGATTAATATCATTATGACTACCCCTATTTTTTTTTAGTTGCACCTTATATTACATTATCCAAACTTAACTTATCACCTTTGTAAATTATAAAAGCATACAACAATATCATTTAATATAGTGAATTAAAAGTTAATTATTAGATATCCACCTAACTCATATCAAAACTTAAAACATATAATTAAACTGGGTTAAATCTAACTAATAACAAATGTTATAAATTATACCTGAATTATTACTAAAAAAACTACCTAAATTAAAATCTATTCCGCAAGAAAATTATTCCCTTTATTTGAGTCAGGGGTTCTGCTGTCATCAACCTGGACACTTATTACTTTTCTCCTGGTTTTATATTCGAGGCTTTTTTTATCAATACCATCTTTCCAAATAGAAGCATTTGCATAAAAGGTTTCTGAACTGCCATCATCGTAATTTGCAATGAGATATACAGGCACTGGAAACCCACCTTCATTTTTTATGTCGATTCTCAGTTTATCCTTTCTCTGACTAAAGTCAACTATACCAATATCTCCTGAGCCAAAACTAAAGAACCAAGTTTTCCAAAACCAGTTCAAATCCTCAGATGAAATACGATTGAAAGTGTAAAACATATCGTATGCTGTGGGATGTTTATACGACCAATTTTCTATAAAACCAGTTAAACACTTTCTAAAAGTTTTTGTCCCTAGTATATCTTCCAGTGTATAATAAGCCATGGCTGAACGATTGTAAGAGATATACATATAAGTTTGACCGGTGATTTGTTCACTGGGAACCATCAATGGAAAATCATTTACCCGCTGAGCATAATAAGAATATGTTTTTAAATTCTCTGCAAAGGAACGATATCCACTATCTATAGAAAGTTCATCTTCCACTACTTTTGGCAAATAGGTTACCAGGCCTTCATCCATAAAAGCATATCTATGCTCATTTGTCCCAACTAAAAATGGAAACCATGAATGAGTTATTTCATGAGCAGTTATAAAAATAGTTCCATTTCTATTCACTTCATCTCCATCATTTATCATCATTGGGAATTCCATTCCGTAATGACCGTTAAAAGCAGTTAATCTGCCAAATGGGTAATCAACTCCCATAATTCTAGACAACTTTTGTATACTCTTTACACTTATCTCCGCAACTTCATGAAAATCTATTGAATACGGACTATAAACAGCATCGATTTTAACTCTTTTTCCCTTGAGTTCAGTGCTCGTGGCATCCCAAACGTAATTATTAGTAATACAAAAAGCAAAATCACTAATATTTGAAGAATTAAATTTCCAGATATTCGATTCATTCAAAGTAAACTTATGGCTACCCAAATTTTCAACATCAATAATTTTCACTATTTCATTTGAATTATACGCGATTTCCAGTAAATTTAATACTGTATCGCTATACACTTCTTCCGGATTTTGTAATTCACCAGATGCCCATACCAAATAGTTATCAGGAACTTTTATTTTCACATTATAATTTCCAAAATCATTATAGAATTCTTGCTCCCCATTATACTTATTTAAATCCCATCCGTCAATATCATCATAAACAGCTATTCTTGGATACCAATAGGCCACGAAAAACGTACTATCCAAATATCTTCCTTCTCTCAGTAATGTTTTCATTGGAAACTGATATTGCCATTCGCAAATAAAACCGGTGCTCTCACCAGGACTAATTGGTTTTATTAAACTTACTACCATTAATTTACCGAATTCGTCAACAGTTTTTATGCCTGAATCTACCGACAAAATTGAAATTATTTTCATACCCTCTCCAATATCAGTAGCTTCAAGATTTACTTTTCGACTAATTCCTCTCTTATATAAATTTGGATAAAGTTTAAATACAATTTTATTTAAGTCTGCATTTGAATTGTTTTTATAAATAATTGTAGAGTTCCCTTTTAGTATTCCAGTAATTGGATTAAATTCCACATTAATGTCGTAGTCGGCAGTGTTCTGGAAATAATTTTCCCCGGGACTCCCATTTAGTGAACGAGTTTTCAACTGATAAGCAGCTTCTATCTCCTTTGGCGTGTATAAGTCTGACTGAGAGTATAACTGAAATATTAATAGAATTGAAATTATGGTGGTTAGTATTTTCTTCATACCCTATGATTATTATAAGTTTAAAGATATGCATAATTATCAAATATTCATCTTAATACTATAATAATTTTTAACTAAAGGTTCCGGTTTGATATAGTATATTTGCGCAAATTTATGTTTGAAATACAGAAACAGATTTTTAGTTTTACTACGAATTGCAGTTTTGTTTTTAGAATTAAGATTAGATGAAGTCAAAAAATAAAAAGCAACAGGATCTATTAAATGATCAGAAAGAAAAAACATTAATTAAATATTTGTCGGTTATACTGATAGTATTTAGTATTGGTTTATACTATAATACTGCATTCAATTATTTTTCCTTTGATGATGGATTTGTAAATGTTGAAAATGAAATACAGGCTAAGGGATTAGCTGCTATACCTGAAATATTTACAACGCCCTATACAAGCCTGGAAGGCAAATCATTGGGATACAGACCCATAACCCGTTTAACATTTGCTATTGAATATCAGTTTACTGCTAATTCAAAATATAATCCGGCAATAAGTCATATTATTAATACACTATTATATGCTCTAAGTATTTTATTGCTGTTTAGTGTATTGAGAAGGATTTTCATAAATTATAACCCCTGGTTTATATTTTTAGCATTGCTTTTATTTACTGCCCATCCTCTCCATACCGAAGTTGTTGCCAGTCTGAAAAACAGAGATATAATCCTGAACTTTATTTTCAGTTTTCTGGCGATAAAAATGTTCATTAAATGGGCCGATTTTAAGAATAATAAGTATTTGATATTTGGAATAATAAGTTACTTCCTTGCGCTATTTTCAAAAGAAACAGCCATAGCTCAGTTAGCAATATTCCCATTGGTACTTTATTATTTTACTGAAATGCCTCTCAAAAAGATTTTATATTTTGGAGGAGGATTATTTGTTTTAGTAATAGCTACATTTGGTATACCTGCCTTATTATTATTACCCCCCGTAGAACGTTCTTATCGTTTCTTCGAAAACCCATTGGCCTTCGAAGACAACTTTTTTAATGTTTTGGCCACTGGATTTTATGGTCTTGGCCATTACATCAAAATGCTGGCATACCCCTACCCTTTGAGATACTATTATGGTTATGATGTAATTCCGGTTGTAAACTTTACAAATATATGGGCAATACTTTCATTTTTGCTATATGCAGGAATGGCTGTTTATGCCTTTTTGAATATAAAGAAGAAAACTTTTTTGTCATTTATCTTTTTATATTTCCTTATAAACATTTCAATGTATGCAAACATAGTAGCCTATGTTCCAGGTATAGTGGGTGATAGGTTTGCATATTTTCCTTCATTGGCATTTGTATTATTTTTTGTGTGGTTGCTTTATAAACTATTTGGTGTTAATCCTAAATTGAAATCGCAAAATGCTTATAAAACAGTTATTATTAGTCTGATTGTTTTAGTTTTTACCGGAGGATATTCCTATTATACGCACATTAGAAATACTAACTGGGGTACCGAATACAAATTATATAATTCCGATATGCCGGTATTATGGAATTCGGCAAAAGCCAATCAGATGTTTGCTCAAAAACAGTTGGAACTGGTAAATATAAATCTTCAGAAAAAAGTAAATATATATAGATATTTAGTAAATATGATAGACCTTGCCGACAAGCATTTTAGCAGGGCTGTTGAAATTGATTCGAGCATGTATAGTTCATGGGTTGGATTGGGAAATATATATTCCCGGATACATGGTAATCAGGCTCAAATAAGATACTATAGCTATACTAATAAGGGGGAGATAGATAAGGCAAACGAGGAGATTGAAAATGCCAAAGAATATTTTTCAAAGGCACATTACTACTATAAAAAAGCCCTTGAAATAAAGCCGGATTTTGACGAGGCAATTTTTAATATAGGCTATACATATGAACTGGAAGGCAGGTTTGATTCAGCAGTAGCATATTATCAAAAGGGTATCGACCTACAGGGAGAAAGAGTAAATACCCTCTCAAAACTTGCAAACGCATACTTTCTTAATAATCAGTTTGATAAGGCTTTGGAAGCCAATGAAAAGATAAAAGCAATCAATCCCAAAACAAGTATCCCATATGTTAATATGGGTAACTACTATATTAGGTTTGGTGACACTTTACAGGGTATTAGATATTACGAAGAAGCTGCTCAATTGGATGCTCAGGTAGAGGTTTATAAGTTTTTGGCTATGTATTACCAAAATCGGAATAAAGAGAAGTTCGATTATTATCTAAAAAAGTCGAGAGAATTAAGAAAAAAATAGGATAATGTATTCTAAAATTGATGGCATAGGTTTATTTTTTCCGGAGAATGTTTATACGAATTCCGATTTGCAGAATGATTTTCCAAACCTTAAAGTAAAAGATTTAACACGTTTAACAGGCGTAGAATCACGACATATTGCATCAAAAAATGAAACCTCAGTAGATATGGGTATTCATGCTGCGGAAAATCTTATTTCTAAAATAAATATTGACAAGAACTCCATTGATTACCTTATTTTCTGTTCAGCAGGGGGTGATTATATTACTCCTGCTTCTGCATGTATAGTTCATGAAAAACTTGGATTACAAAGTAATTGTGGTAGCGTCGACATTAATCAGGGATGTACTGGTTTTGTACATGGGTACAATCTCGCAAATGGTTTAATTTCTTCAGGTACAGCAAAAAGTGTTTTACTAATTACATCAGAGGCAATTAGTAAAACCGTTCATTCAAAAGACAAAGGTAATAAAGCAATTTTTGGAGATGCAGCAGCTGCAACCCTTATCTCCTCATCAAACAAAAAACATATCCTTAGTAACTTTATTTTTGGAACTGATGGCAGCAAATACGACCAAATAATAATAAAGCATGGTCGCGAAAGATATCCTTTGGACGAGTTTGCTGAAGATGACTTTATTGATGATATGGGAACACAGAGAAACCATTCAAAAATTTATATGAATGGCTCCGAAGTTTTTAATTTTTCTATTAATAAAGCACCAGAACTTATTGATAATATGCTAAGTGATGCCTTCTTAAAGATTGATGAAATAGATCATTTCGTTTTCCATCAATCGAATAGGATTTTGCTTGAAACCCTTGGTAAGAAATTAAGAATACCAGAAGAGAAAATCGTATTCGAATTGCATGAAAATGGGAATACCGTTTCTTCAAGTATACCTATAGCATTGATAAAAAGTGTGGAAAAAGGAAAACTAAAAGAAGGAGATAAAGTTCTTGTTGCTGCTTTCGGAGTTGGATTTTCCTGGGGTGGATTTATTATGGAATGGTAATTATATCAGTTTAATTCCATAAAACTAATTCTAGAATTCTTAATTAATTGTTTACATTTAAATTTTATTTTTGAAGAAATTATGTGAGCATGAAGAAAACTACTGTTTTTATTTTCCTGATTTTATTCATTGGTATTGGAAGTTCCTTTTCACAGCAGTTTCATGGTGGTATTACGGCTGGTTTATCAGCAAGTCAGGTAGCAGGTGACAGTTATTCTGGTTATAATAAAGCAGGGCTGTTTTTTGGTGGGTACGTAAGTTTAGATATAACTGAAAAGTCGATGTTGCAAATGGAATTGACATATTTTCAGAAGGGAAGCCGCGTAAATCCCGACTCAACAAACAACTATAATCAGTATAAATTCAGAGCCAATTATATAGAACTTCCTGTTTTTTATAAGTACAAAGCAGGCAAGTTTAGAATCTTTGCAGGACCATCCATGGGGTTTTTAATAGGTCATTACGAAGAAGCAGATTATCAGCAAATAGATATAACTCCAAATTATAATAAACCTGCAAGCCTGACATTACAGTTAAACCTTGGAATGGGGTTTTATATTACAGAAAAACTTGGTGCTGAAATAAGAACCAACAATTCAATACTCAATATAAGAAGTAGAAATGCCACGGGCGATGTTTTCCGTTTCTGGACTTATGGGCAATTTCATGATGTTTTAGTAATTTCGCTGTTCTACAGAATACGTTAATTATTATTTCCATTTAATACCACATCCTGTGCTGGGTATTTGTTCTTTTGGAACAGGCTTATTTTGAACTACTAAATCCATGGCTTTTCTCAAATCCTCTCCATTGGTTTCAATATCGTTCCCAGGACGTGAGCCATCTAATTGTCCTCTGTAAACACATTTACCATCTTTATCAAATAAATTAAAATCAGGAGTACATGCTGCATCATAGGCCGTTGCAACTTCCTGACTTTCATCATATAAATAGGGAAATGGAAATTTTAAGGACAGAGCCATTTCCTTCATCCTGTCGGGATGATCCTGAGGATAATTTTCTACATCATTACTGCTAATTGCAACAATTCCAATACCTTTATCTTTATAATCATAACCTATTTTTATTAGTTCCTGAATAATATGTAAAACATAAGGACAGTGATTACAGATAAACATTACCAGAGTACCTTTTTCTCCTTTAATGTGATTATGTTTTACTAGTTTTCCGCTAACTGTATCAGGAAGTTCAAATGGGGGTATTTCAAAACCCAATGCAATTTGTTTTGTTGGTGTTAATGCCATAATTATTTTTTATTTCGTTCCAGAGACAAAATTAATATTTCTCTTCAAGCCTTCAAAACCTGCCCTTTCAAATGCTGTTCCTTTGAATAACTCCTTAAATTTGGGTTTATCCATATCTATCCAATCCTGCTTCCGCATTTCAAGCAGTTCGTTTTTAGGCTTAAAATCCTGTTCCTCATTAGGTTTAGCAAACCTGTTCCATGGGCATATATCGGTACAAATATCACAACCAAAAATAAAGTCATTCATTTTACCTTCAAACTCATCAGGAATATCCCCCTTATTTTCAATTGTTAAATAAGATATGCACTTATTGGCATCCAGTTTAAAAGGTTCCAATGCATCTGTAGGGCAAGCCTGTATGCACTTTGTACATGTTCCGCAACTTCCGGCAACAGATTTATTTTCATAATCCAATTCCAGATCACAAATTATATGACCAATAAAAAAGTAAGAACCCCCTTTTTTATTAATTAAAGATGTATTTTTCCCAGTGAAGCCCAATCCGCTTTGTCTGGCCCAGGCTCTGTCTAATACAGGAGCGGAATCAACAAAAACTCTAAAATTGAAATTGCTAGTTTTTTCTTGAATTTTCCCAGCAAGTCTCCTTAGTTTATCTTTTATAATATTGTGATAATCCTTACCATAGGCATATTTTGAAATTTTAAAATTATCCTCTGTTTCAATAATTTTCTCGGGGAAATAATTATACAGTACAGTAATTACACTTTTCGCATTTTCAACCAGCAATGATGGGTTATATCGTTTCTCTTTATTACGTTCTAAATAAGACATATCTGCATTTTTCTTCTCAGACAGCCATATTTCCATACGTTTCTCATCATCTTCCAGATGACGAGCTAGTGAAATCCCACAATCAAAAAAACCGAAATTTGCTGCTTCATCTTTTATGAAATTGCTAAGTAATTTTTTAGTCAGAAATTCAGCATGCATATTTTCAGAATAAGTTCCCTTGTTTAGTAATTCTTGACAAGCCCAAATGCTGATATGCTTTATCGGTAGCCTCTCTTCCGCGGGGTGTTCTCATGAGATAACCTTCCTGTATTAAAAAAGGTTCGTAAACCTCTTCAATGGTTCCGCTTTCTTCGCCAACTGCAGTTGCAATGGTAGAAATACCTACCGGTCCACCTTTGAATTTTTCAATTATGGTACTCAGTATTCTATTATCCATTTCATCCAGGCCATACTGATCAACATTCAGTGCTTTTAAGGCATGTTTAGATATTTCAATATTTACTTTGCCATTACCTTTTATCTGGGCGAAATCCCTAACTCGTCTTAATAAAAGGTTGGCAATTCTTGGTGTACCACGGCTTCTGCCAGCTATTTCAAACGAAGCATCCTCATCAATTTCCACCTTTAATATAGATGCCGAACGAGTAATAATTGCAGCTAAAGTTTCTCTATTATAATATTCGAGTCGGGAATTAATACCAAACCTAGATCTTAATGGCGCAGTTAATAAACCTGAGCGTGTGGTAGCTCCTACTAAAGTAAAAGGGCTAAGGTTAATTTGAACCGCTCTGGCATTGGGTCCAGTTTCAATCATAATATCTATTTTGAAATCCTCCATTGCAGAATATAAATATTCTTCCACAACTGCACTTAAGCGATGAATTTCATCAATAAATAAAACATCATTCTCTTCCAGGTTTGTAAGAAGCCCTGCTAAATCACCGGGTTTATCCAAAACCGGACCGGAAGAAGTTATAACATTCACTCCCAATTCATTAGCAATAATATGAGACAGAGTTGTCTTGCCTAAACCTGGAGGACCATGAAGAAGAACATGATCAAGTGCATCACCTCTTTGACGAGCAGCCTCCACAAATATTTCCAGGTTTTCTATAATTTTCGGCTGCCCAGCAAAACTTGAAAATCTTCCCGGACGTAGTACGTTTTCAACTTCCAGTTCGGAATTATTCAAATTAGATTTATCAGGATCAAGAATTTCATTCATAATATAAAAATGTACAACAAAAATAGCATAATCCTTTTCATATTCTTAAATAATAAGTAAATGAATCTCAATAATAATTGAATTCCATCTCAATTTATGTAAAATTCCTCTTGATATAAATTAATAATTTCACTATATTAGCCACATCAATTGCTAAATAATAAATCATTAAAATTATGTGAATTACATTTTTTTGATAATATATTAGGCATAAAACAAAAAGTAATGGATAATATTTTAGTTGCTTTCGATTTCTCCAGAAATTCAATACATGCTCTTGAATATGCTATTACTTATGCAAATATTCTTAAGTCGAATATAAGTTTGCTTTGGATTGATGGTTCTCTTTCAGAAGAGGTAATCCCAACCATTGAGCATGATTTAAGAATTGAAATGAAAAATAATATTGCTGAGGTAAAAGAAAAATATGAACCACAGTTAAAGCATGGTAAAATATCCTTCCTACTTAGTAAGGGAAAAATATATCAGGAGGTACATAATTTTGCAAAAAAGATTGATGCAGATTTAATTTTCGCAGGAACCCATGGGGTATCAGGATATGAGCAATATTGGATAGGTAGTAATGCAAATCGTATTGTAACTTCAGCACCATGCCCGGTGGTAACAATAAGAAAAGATTATGACTTTTCTGGTGGAATTAAACGCATGCTTATACCTATTGATAGTTCGATGGAAACCAAGCAAAAACTACCTTTTGCTGTGAATATTGCCAAAAGTTTTAATTGTCAAATACATCTTTTAGAAATTTACAACAGTCCTTTAAAAGTTATAAGAAGGAGAATAGACAAAATAGCTGAAGAGGCAAAAACATTTTTTACTAATAAGGAAGTCGATTTTGTTTTCAAAACTATTGAAGGAAGTAGTGTTGTAAGTACAATTTTAAATTATGTTGAAAAAAATAATATCGATTTAATATCCATAATGACTGATCAGGGGACCACCACTGCAAATAAGTTTTTAGGTCCTTATGCGCAACAACTAATAAATAACTCTCCTATTCCTATAATAAGTTTGCGTGCCAAAGAGTTTTAGTACATAACATTAATATAAAATTATGCAAAGAATAGCGATAATTGTCATTAGTTTATTTCTAACATGCTCATTAAGTGCGCAGTACATTGCTGAGCCTGAGATGATTAGTGATGATGTGGCCTTAGACAGTTTACTAAAACTTCATAAAACTTATAATAAAGAATTTAAGAATATAAGTGGCTACAGAATACAAATTTTTAAAGGTTCGGGAAATAGTTCACTAGAAAATGCAAGGACTCTAGAAGAAGAGTTTTCAGAAAAATTTACAGATTCTCCAACTTATCTAACTTTTCAGGAACCATATTACAGAATTAGAGTTGGTGATTTTAGAACAAGACTAGATGCCATTAAGTTTTTAATGGTAATTAAAGGTGATTACCCGAGTGCATTTGTAATAAAAGATAATATTGAATTCGTCGATTTACCAAAATACCAAAAATCATTAGATCATGAGCAAGAAAATAGTAGTAGGTATTGATTTTTCCAGTTGTTCCATCAATGCTTTAGAACATGCCGTTTCTATTGCTAAGAGAGCAAGAGCAGACATTACCATGGTTTGGGTTAACCATCTGGATTATTCAAAAGAAATTTTTTCTGTGGAGCCAAAACAACTTTCTGGCGAAGTAGAAACTCGTTTAAACGGCTTAATAGAGAAATATTCCCCAGAGCTTGGCACGCTAAAAATAGATTACAAAACCAGTAAAGGAAAAATTTATAAGGAAATTTGTGATGTTGCTGAAGAATTAGACGCCTTTCTAATTATAGTAGGTACTCATGGTTCTTCTGGTTTTGAGGAGTTCTGGATTGGTAGCAATGCAAACAGAATTGTCTCATCCTCAAAAATTCCAACCATCACCATCAGAGGTGGGGTTGATATTGGAAGAGATTTGAAAAAAATTGTTATGCCATTCGATAGCACTAAAGTTACCAGACAAAAGGTTTCAATTACAGCATTACTTGCAAGTTATTTCCATTCAGAAGTTCATATTTTAGGCTTGTTTACTTCATCTTTGGATGATATTAGATTCAGGATAAAAAATTATGTGCTACAGGCAGAAGATTATTTCAAAGAAAACAATATCAGATATAAAACCAAGTTTATTGATGCTCATAATATCACTGAGGCTACTTTAGACTATGCAAAGAGTATTGATGCTAATTTGATTTCAATAATGACTGAACAGGAGACATCAACATCTAATATTTGGCTAGGGCCTTATGCAGCGCAAATGGTTAATCACGCACCTATGCCAGTTTTGAGTGTGCATCCTGATAAGATTAAATACTACAATGGTTAAACAAATGAAATAAGGGATTCAGTAAGCGCCGGCAATGCCGGCGCTTATTTTTTTTCATAAAAAAAGCCTCAAAATGAGGCTTTTAATTTTATAGGTTTTTTACTTTTTCACCTTGCGAATTATAAAAGTTATATTCCAGTAGATGATAGTTTTTCTTTTGCTCAATCTTAATCCAACTTTTATACTTCAGATACCATTTCATTTGTATCGACTTAACACCTTTTGTTAAATAGGCATATACAAAGGGATGAACATTCAGCAATAATTTCTTTTCATTTTGTTCCTGGAACAAGTAATTAATATTATTTTCTATTTCATCAATAAGCATTACTGATGATTTAACTTTCCCTGTTCCACGGCAAACCGGACATTGTTCTGTTACCATCACTTCCATTTCAGGTCTTACTCTTTGTCGTGTAATTTGAACAAGTCCAAATTTACTTGGAGGAAGTATAGTATGTTTTGCCCTATCTCGAGACATTTCTTCTTTGAGTTTATTGAGTAACTCACGTCGGTTTTTTGCCTCTCTCATATCAATAAAATCTACCACAATAATTCCGCCCATATCTCTTAAACGCAATTGTCTGGCAATTTCTGTTGCAGCCTCCAGGTTCGTAGCTAATGCATTCTGTTCCTGAGAGTTGTTCTTATTTACTCTATGCCCGCTATTCACATCTATAACATGCATAGCTTCTGTATGTTCAATAATTAAATAAACACCACTTTTTATGGTAACAGTTTTACCAAATGAACTTTTGATCTGTTTATCAATACCAAAATGTTCAAATATGGGCTTACTGATAGTATGTTTTTTTATAATATCAACATTTTCAGGAGCATAGGTTTTAAGAAAGAGTTTTGCCTCCTCATAAAGCACTTTATTACTTATGTAAATGCTATTAAAGGAGTCGTTTATTACATCTCGTAATATAGCTGAGGTTCTGTCGAGTTCACTCAACACTTTGTTAGGTGCACTTAAATTTGGAAGTTTAGCGATAATTTTGTCCCATTTGGCAACCAATTGCCTAAGATCGGAATCAAGTTCTGCAACCTTTTGATTTTCAGCTACGGTTCTAATTATTACGCCGAAATTTTTAGGTTTTATACTTAAAATTAGACGTTTTAATCTATTCCTCTCTTCTTTATCTCGAATTTTTTGAGATATGGATATCTTATTTGAAAATGGTAGTAAAACAATAAATCTTCCGGGGAAGGAAATTTCTGTTGAAATTCGTGGTCCTTTTGTAGAGATCGGCTCTTTAGCAATTTGTACTAAAATCTGTTGCCCGCTGGTTAATACCTGAGTAATTTTTCCTGATTTTAAAATATCAGGTTCCGAAAAAGAACTGTCAGGGTTTATTAAATGAGCTCTATTAGAAACTCCAAGTTTAACAATTTTGTTAAACGTTCGAATTTGTGGTCCTAAATCCAGATAATGTAAGAATGCATCTTTTTCGTATCCAACATCAACGAAAGCGGCATTCAATCCCGGCATTATTTTCTTTACTTTACCCAAAAAAACATCGCCTACGGCAAAATTATTATTGGTCTTCTCATTATGAAGTTCAACAAGATATTTGTCTTCCAGTAGTGCAATATTAACCTCAGATCTGTTCGAATCAATA
>PKTD01000184.1 GCA_002869315.1 Marinilabiliales bacterium
AATCCGGATTTCACAAGAAGATCACATTTGTGAAATTTGTAATTGATGGGGATATGATAAGCGATATGAGTATTTTTGAGACCAATCGCAAATCATAATAAACATACTACCTTAATCTGTCGGCTGACCTTATTAATTTCTCATCTTTCACTACTCCCCGATACGCGAAATATAAAAATACTATACTTAAAAGCGGAGCAAATGCACCAACTTGGACAAAATTTGGTTCAGCCATACTTGCTTTAGCAAGAACATCATAATAATATAGAAAAACCACTCCAACTAAGGCTGCTATTAAAAACATCAAAAATCGAATCACTTTTATCTGTCCAAGGCGATTTTTATACATAAAAATGGTTATAAATGAGAAGATAGTAACAAGAGAAACTATTGCCAACAGGGGCATAATAAACCATATATCATATACATTAGTTGAGTCTGGTACTAAACTTTGTACTTTGTATACATATAGAACTAATGAGTCACCGGCACCAATAAATTCAGCCATAGGGAAGAAAAATGTCAATATCAGGCTTGCTGATGCCAAAAAAAGGAAAACACTTTGAATACGTTGTATCATTATTATAGTTTTTTCAATTAAAAAACGCAAAAATAACAAATACAATTCAAGCCACTTAAAATATTTCCATAATAAGTTAATTTTTATCCTTACTATCAATGAAACAGGTTTTTATAATAAAAAGTAAAAAAAACTTAAAATGGTAGTAATTGTTGAATTATTTGTATATTTGCCGTACATAATAAGGACATATTACCTTAATATTCCAATTAATAGAAGTTTACTCATAACAAATTTTAATAAATTCCGGATAAGAAAATCCGAATTATTTCATAAAACCATTTTTTATGTACGACATAGTTGAGCTTAACGGCAAACTCGTTGCCGATTTAAGACAGATAGCGAAAGAATTAAATATTCCTAAGACTGAAAAACTAGTTAAACAAGATTTAATATACAAAATCCTTGATTATCAAGCATTAAACCCTTCAAAAGAAATTCTTGACGAAGAAAAAAAACGACTTTTGGAAAAAAGCAAAAAAAGAAAAGCCAATAAACCAAAAGCATCAGATAAAAACCAAGTGAGCGAAAAGAAAGACGAAAAAACAGCAGTTAACAAAAGTGATGCTGAAAAAGAAGAATCTCCCAAGAGAAGAGGGCGACCAAAAAAGGCTGCTACAAAGAAAGTAGAAGAAAAAGCTGAAGTCAAAAAACCCCAGCCAAAAGATACAAAGCAGAACAAACGAGAGGATATTCAACAAGATTCCAATAAAGATAATACTGCTGAAAAAGAAGTTAAAAAGGAGGAATCTTCTCAAAATTTAAAAGAACAAAAAAATACTGATACAAAAAAAGAGGATTATAGCGCCAGTGACAAACATAGGAGAAGAAGGATAACTTCTGAACCTCAAAAAGTTGATAAGCCGGTATCAAACACTACAGCAGAAAAGCAAAGACCTGTTCACAGACCAGAAAATAATAACCAAAGCGAAAAACAGCATCAAAGCAGACCTGTTCATAGAGACAACAACAGGGATAGCAACAGAGACAGCAACAGGGACAATAACCGAGATAACAACCGAGATAACAGGGAATCAAAAGAAGTTTCAACTCCTATACCTAAATTTATTTGGGACAAAACCGTATTTGCTGAGGGAGTATTAGAAATGATGCCTGATGGCTATGGTTTCCTAAGATCTAGTGATTACAACTATTTAAATTCGCCGGATGACATTTATGTTTCTCAATCCCAGATTAAACTATTTGGTTTAAAAACAGGTGATACGGTATTCGGAGGAATTAGACCACCAAAGGAAGGTGAAAAGTATTTCCCTTTAATTAAGATTGAAAAAATTAATGGTAAATCACCGGATGAAATTCGTGACCGTATCCCATTTGACTTTTTAACACCTTTATTCCCAGAAGAAAAATTTAAGTTAACAGGCCATAAGCAAGAAACAATTTCTACACGTGTTATGGATATGTTTGCTCCTATAGGAAAAGGACAAAGGGGTTTAATAGTTTCTCAGCCAAAAACAGGTAAAACAGTTCTCCTTAAAGAAGTAGCAAATGCTATTGCTGCGAATCATCCTGAAGCATATCTTATAGTCCTGCTTATTGATGAGCGCCCTGAAGAAGTTACCGATATGAGAAGAAGCGTTAATGCTGAGGTAATTGCTTCAACTTTTGATGAGCCTGCTGAGAAGCATGTAAAAATTGCAAACCTCATTTTAGAAAAAGCAAAACGTCTTACCGAATCGGGCCATGATGTTGTTATACTTCTTGACTCAATCACAAGGTTGGCAAGAGCTTACAACACTATGTCACCTGCATCAGGAAAGGTACTTTCAGGTGGTGTTGAGGCTAATGCACTGCAGAAGCCAAAAAGATTTTTTGGTGCTGCCCGCCAGATTGAAAACGGTGGTTCGCTTACTATTTTGGCTACTGCTCTGGTAGATACAGGCTCCAAAATGGATGAGGTAATTTTTGAGGAGTTTAAAGGAACAGGTAATATGGAATTACAACTCGACCGCAAACTATCAAATAAAAGAATTTATCCAGCAATTGATATTGTTAGTTCCAGCACAAGACGCGAGGATTTACTTGTAGATAAGGATTTATTACAGCGTATTTGGATACTAAGAAACCATCTTGCCGACATGAATCCCCTTGAAGCAATGAATTTCCTTAAAGATAAGATGAGATTTACAGATACAAATGAGGAGTTCCTGATTTCTATGAATGGATAACAGCAGAATTTCCAGTTAAAAATACTTACGACCCCGGTTAATCTTCAATGCAGAAGCCGGGGTCTCTTGTTGCTGGTGATTTTTGATAAACGCTGCCATGTATTCCCAGAATTATCTCAGGATGCACAGGATCGTTAGTACGCACGGTAACAGAATGATGCTGCACTCCATAGTTAGTAATAAAAGTCATGCGCACAACTATACTGCCGTTTTCTTCGGAAGGGATATACTCATTTGGAATACCAACTACCTTACAACCCGGAGATGTTTCTATTGATTCTATTACAAGATCTTTACTTCCCATATTTGTAAATAAGAAAGCATGGTAAACAGTTTTACCCTTTTTTAAATGACCAAAATCATAATTATAATGGTCAAAAATTAATCTGGGAACAGTATCAATAACCGTCTTCTTTTCGTATAAACTTGGGTCTTCCGAAATATTGGCTAATAAGTAAAGAAACTTGAATGGACTTTCTTTATCGTCAGATTCAACAACAACTTCTACACTCATCTCTCCTGGAGGTAACTCACGTATAACGTTGAATTTTACATTCATAATCCCTTTTTGTCCAGGAGCTAACTGCTCAGGTAAGTATTCAAGATCGATGAAGTTACTTGATTTACCACTCCTAAAATTTATACTACGATCACCAAAATTCTTTATATCAATATTGAAATCATAAACCTCACCTTTTGGCAGGTCCCCTAATACCGTCTCCAAACTATCAACTGCGAATCCTACATTTCCAACAATAAAAGGATAATCCGGATTTAAAATGGTAGTATCTTTCTGACTAAAGCCAGAATTAACCAGCATTATTAAGATTAATAATAATATGTGTGAATACTTAATCAAACTAATTTCTTTGCGAATTCATTTAAATTAATACCATCAAAATTACCCGAACTCATAAACAAAAATACAGTATTTAATGAATGTTTTTTCAAAACCCAGTCTTGCAATTTACGGGAGTCACTAAACACATCAATCTTATCACTATCAAAGGCATCAATAACGTCTTTTTGAGTAAGTGGAGGAAGTTTCTTTATTTGCAGTGCATGAGGATTAAAATAAATAGCAGCCTCGTCAGCTTCATCTAAACATCCTCTATATTGACTTATAAATTTCGAATTTAAACTACTATAAGTGTGTAATTCAAAACACACAACAAGTTTTTTATGCTTAAATTGCCTACTTACTGCATTTACAGTTGCCAAAACTTTTGAAGGAGCATGTGCAAAATCCTTAAACACTCTATTTGTATCCGACAAGGCAATTAATTCCAGACGGTTAGATGCACCATCAAAAGATCCTATTGATCTGAAAAACTCATCTTCATCAACTCCAATTTCAACACAAATATCCTTTGCCGCAATAATATTTGTAAGATTATGATTTCCAAATACTTGCATAGGATATTTTGTATTTTCATTAACAATATAACTAACACCATCCAAGGTTTCATTTTGCGGTAAATTATAGGGTACTTTCTGAATATTATTAGTATTTTCTAATACCAGGTCTTTTAAAACCATGTCTCCGTCATAGTAAAATAATTTTCCTTGTGGCTCAATCAAATTGATGAATTTAGAAAACTGTTGTTTATAGTTATCAAAAGTTGGAAAAACATTTATATGGTCCCATGCAATACCTGTTAAAACAGCAATGTGGGGCTTATACCAGTGGAATTTTGGACGTCTGTCAATGGGTGAACTCAGATATTCGTCACCTTCTAAAACTATAATAGGTGCATCACTAAGTTTTACCATTACTTCAAATCCTTTAATTTTTGATCCCACCATATAATCAAAGTCGGCACCCATATCCGATAGCACATGCATAACCATAGAGGTTATGGTTGTTTTCCCATGACTACCTCCTATAACGATACGCTTTTTATTAAGGGATTGCTGGTAAATAAATTCAGGATAGGAAACAATTTTTAATCCTAATTCTTGTGCTTTTAATAATTCAGGATTATCGGGTTTGGCATGCATTCCCAAAATAATAATGTCTAGTTTGTTACTTATATTTTCAGGAAACCATCCAAACTTATTTGGTAACAAACCTGCTTCTTTTAATCTTCCCAAAGAAGGTTCAAAAATCTCGTCATCTGATCCACTAATTTTATTTCCGGAATTTTTAAGAGCAAGTGCTAAATTATGCATGGCACTGCCACCTATCGAGATAAAGTGAATATTCATTTGGTTGATTTACATAAAAGTAATTACATCTTCTGCAAATTTAAAATATTTGGGCTATTAATTCAAAAAGATCTTATTTATTGTTTATTTTTATTTTGCATAAATAAAGTGTATAAAATGACTGAAAAAATATTGAAAATATTGATTCCGGTGGACTTCTCCGTTAACACTATAAACACATGCAAGTATGCTGTAAACCTCATAAATAAAGAAAATACTGAAATACATATTTTCCATATACTACCCGATGGTCTTATGGTTCCCGACAGCAGTTTTCCGGCAGGTATTGATACCGATGCTTTTTTAAATACAGAATATCTTGATAACCTTAGAGTTTCTGCCAAGAATAATTTAGCTGAATTAATTGGCATTGTAAAAAAGGAAGTAAATAAGTCGAGAAACATAAATATAAAAGTAACTAGCAGTATTTTAAGTGGAGACCATGAGTGGGAAATTGTCAATATCTGCAAATCATTTGAACCTACTTTTATTGTGATGGGAACAAAAGGAGAAGGGAATAAAAATTTATTACAAGGTAGTATGGCAAAAAAAATAATGAAAAAGGTTGATATCCCAGTAATTGCGGTTCCTGAAAAAAGTAAGATTACTATACCAAATAATATTTTATATGCTACAAATTTTAGTGAATTTGACTACAGTAAAATCATGCTTATATTCAATATTTTAAAACGGTTTGATATAAAAATTCATGTTACACACTTTCAGATGCATGATAACATAATTGAATCGCAGAGAAAAATGGAAAATCTGAAAGAAAAATTAAAAGAACAGAGAAGGGATGCCACAATACTGTTTAATATTGTAGACAGTAAAAACAAAAACTTAAGTTTAAGTACATTTTGTGATGAATTTGAAATTGATACAATTTCTTTTATTTCTTATTCTTCTAATATTTTTCATTATTTATTCACTAACGAAATGCACAAAAAAGATTTCTTTATGCTAGACCTGCCCATGCTTGCTTTGCATGAATAAAACTACAATGCTTTTAAATAAATATTATACAATTGTTTACCAACATTTTCCATGCTAAAATCATCTTTGGCTTTCAAACTAAATTTTTTGTTATCAAACTTATACCCGCCATCAAATAAGCGATTTAATATTGCAAATAATTCATTTTCATCCCCTCTAGGTATTAAAATTCCGTTTGTTTCATTTAAATATTCTGCAATGCCTCCTACATTTGTAGAAATTACAGGAACACCAAGACTCATTGCTTCATTAATTACTACTGGGAAATTCTCATAATTACTAAAAATCAGAAGTGCGGATGAATCACTCATAACATCCACTAGCGACTTTCCCTCGAGAAGTCCGGTAAACTTTAATATTTCAGGATTGATTTTTATTTCAGAAGCATAGTTTTTCATCCTTTCAAAATCCATACCATCGCCAACCAAGGTGAATGAAAAATCACTCCTTGAGTCGCCCAGTTTTTTTATTACTCTAAGTATGCCACTTATATTTTTTGATTTATCCTCGAAACAACTTACATGTACGATTTTATGCTTTTCGATTTTATTATTTGATTGTGGATCATGTTCTAAAAAATCAGGACTCAAAACATTTGCCAATACTCGGTAGTTTTCGTTTTTTAATTTATGGGATTTCATGGCTTGTGCCAGATTTTCAGTTACTGTTGTTACCGCTGCTGCATTTTTTACTACCAGGCGACTGATTGATTTCCTGAGAATTCCGGTAAAATTAGCCGTTGCGGGTAAATATCTGGACCAATGTTCGCTAATTACAAAATTTATCCCTTTAAACCATTTGTAATAAAGCCCAATTATTCCCAACCTCGTTAGAATATGTATATGCAAGAGGTTAAACTTGCCCATTGATTGCTCTAATCTGCGAATACCTATAAAATTTGCGCGATAAAAACGAGTGATTTTACAAAACGGGGTTACAATTGGAAAATTACTTTTAACAGCTTTATAATAAACCATAACTGTAGGAACCCCGTTTATATCATCCTCAATAACTTCAAACTTTTGAGTCGTTTTTTCCTCAGAGGGATGAACATAAACAACACCGATATTACAATTTAAAGCAGCGGCCTCCGCATGTCGTTGAATAAACAAGCCAGGCATAGGATCATACCTATTTGGATACCACCTGCTCAAATACAAAACATTAAGTTTATTTTTAATACCAGTATTCATATAGTACTTAGATATTTATTTACAGCATTAACGGCTGAAAGTATTCTTTTGTTACCCTTGCCTCTTATAATTACATAATTGTAGCCAAAAGTTTTTAATTCATTCTCATAAAGTTGAAAAAGTTCTTCTCGATTTGTAGGATTTTCCCGCAGTGGGTCAAACTCCCATTCAATATCCGGGTAACACAATAAATACAATCCATATTCATGCTTTGTAAACTTATCTGTTATCCAATTATCGACTTTATTGAAAACATATTTACTCCATATCAAATTTACCAAAATATCTGTATCACAAAATATAATTGAGTTTCTCGCCTCATATAGGTCATTCTCCTTTTTTAACTGCAGTTTTGCAATTTCAAGAATATCTTCATAATCATATGCAGTTTTATTTTTTAGATAATTTCGTGACACTTCTTCACAATAGTTTGTGTTATAATATTCTGCCAACTGCTTAGCCAATAGCGATTTACCACATGATTCAGGACCTGTTATGGAGATTCGATTTTTATGCAGCATTTTCCTGTTGTATAATACGCTTCCATTCGAAATAACCCAATATTGCCAAAATTAAAAACACGGCATATTGTAAACTTGTAAATATCAAACCTTTATAAAAGTAAAGAGGAACAGAAACCAAATCTACTATTATCCACAGTATCCAATTCTCAATTTTCTTTAGCGCCATTTGAAGCATAGCCACTACAGAAATAGCAGTTGTAAAGGTATCTATATAAGGAACATAAGAGCTCCAGTAGGAAGCATCATCACCCTTAAATATTTTTAATAAACCAATTGTTACAAATAATGAAAAAACAAAAAAGACAAAACTGAATATATTTAGTTTTGCAGAACTCCAACTTATTTTTCGCTCTTTACTTGACACATTTTTACGTGACCACATTATCCAGCCATAAACACTCATAATGAAATAGAAGGCATTAATGCCCATATCGGCGTATAACTGACTTTCAAAACATATATTAACATATATTAGAACGCTAATTATTCCTGTTGGATAAACTAAAATATTTGCCTTTTTAGCATACCATACACTTAATAAACCAAATATTACTGCAATTATCTCAAGAATAGATGTGTCCAGTATATTAGAATAAAGTGTTTCTAAAAAACTACTTATCTCCATCAAGATAAATATTTAGGTCGGCATTAATTATCTTGAGTGCGAATACAGAGTGAGGCAATTCAAAAGACTTTTCAATTTCTCTTGTAAGTATGTTCATAACAGTTTTATATTCACCAAATACTTGTGTACTCATACCATTAGTTTTAACATATATATCTTGGTATTGGTTTAAACGACCTATAAAATCCTTTATGTGAGGTATAAATTCAACATTTAAAGGGTAGTAACTTATTTCAACAGAAGTTTGCATAATGTAAATATCTTATAAATGGCAAAGTTAATTATATTTTGTTTTTCTTTATATTAGCAATGAATAAGAGAATTAAATAAATGACAAAACGAATTTTAATTACAGTAGGCATTTCTGGAGCTTTAAGTGTTATATTAGGAGCATTTGGAAGCCATTTACTCAATGGAAGCATTTCACATGAAAAATTAGAAGTATGGAATACAGCTGTACAATATCAAATGTACCATACTATCGCGCTATTGGGTATTACATTCATGAACCGTTATTTAAAGAGAGCATATATTTCCACAATATATTATCTATTCTTTGTTGGAATTATCATGTTTTCAGGAAGTTTGTACATAGTCTCCATTTCAGAAATAACCGGATTAGGTTTAGGCCCCTTAAAGTATATTACCCCCTTAGGCGGATTACTTTTGATTATAGGCTGGATTTATGTAATACTATCAGGTTTAACTTATGAGCACAATAAAAGGCGTCATAAGTCATAATTTAACTACCTCATATCTATCACATCAACTTCGGGGTGATCTTCTGACATAAATGTAAATGTATTATCGGGAAGTTCAATATTAGGTGTCATATTTATTATGTGGTAAGTAAATACACTGCCATTCATATCGTATATTGAAAAACTCTCCAGACTTTTATCTCTTGAATTCAATAAAAGGCTAAGTTGTTGAAAGCCCTTATCCTCATTAGCCATAAGATCTATTTTCTTAATATCTGAATTTTTATACTTTTTGTCGTTATCGAAACTCGATTTATAATTCTCATCATAAGTCGTTAGTATCTTAGTGGGAGATATATCCTCTTCGGTATCAGAAACATTACTTAACATAACTTCTTCAGAGTCTACTATATAAGTCCATAATGAAACACCATCACAAATAATTATCTGGCCTTCCATTTCAATACGATATTTATCACCACTTACGATAATATTACCAGTTTTTTTCTCATTTATATCCATTTCATTATTTACCATAGTATATGATAAATCGGCTTCGAAGTTATCATAGGATGATATTTTATTAATAACCTCTTTTACAAGCGCCTCAGCCTCCTTATTACTTTGGCCAAAAGCACTAAAGGATAATATTACAGTAAATATAATAATAAGATTTTTCATAGAATTTTCTTCAAATTTTTAATTTTCATCATTAGGACTATTTAAGTCCTTCAAAAACTGTTCCAGAGCCATTTCATTAGCTACTCTAACTTCTCTGGCTTTACTACCTTCAAAAGGACCTACGATTCCAGCTGCCTCTAATTGATCTATAATGCGGCCTGCCCTATTATATCCTAACTTCAATTTCCTTTGTAAAAGAGAAGTAGAACCTTGTTGGTTTTGGACAATTATATATGCAGCATCTTCTAACAATTCATCTCTTTCTTCGGCATTATATTCTGCTTTTTTATCCAACTCTTCATCCTCATATTCAGGGAGGAAAAATGCATCAGGATATGCCCTTTGGGAGCCAATGTATTCAGTAAGTTTATCAACTTCGGGTGTATCAATAAATGCACATTGCAATCTTGTAATATCAGAACCTGTAGACAATAACATATCGCCTCGTCCAATTAATTGGTCAGCTCCGCCTGAGTCTAGTATTGTTCTTGAGTCTACCTTTGATATAACCCTAAATGCTATTCTAGCTGGGAAATTAGCCTTAATAGTTCCTGTGATAATGTTTACAGAAGGTCGTTGTGTTGCAATTATAAGATGAATTCCCACTGCACGAGCTAACTGTGCTAATCGTGTTATTGGATTTTCAACCTCTTTACCGGCAGTCATAATTAGGTCGGCAAACTCATCAATTACCAATACAATATAAGGTAAATATTTATGCCCTTGATTAGGGTTAAGTTTTCTTGCAATAAACTTCCGGTTATACTCTTTCAGGTTTCTAACCTGTGCATCTTTAAGCAATTCATAACGATGATCCATTTCTATACCCAAGGAGTTTAGTGTTCTAACAACTTTTCTGGTATCAGTAATTATTGCCTCTTCAGAATCAGGTAATTTTGCAAGGTAATGTCTTTCGATTCTGGAAAAGAGAGTTAGTTCCACTTTCTTAGGATCCACCATTACGAACTTTAATTCTGCAGGATGCTTTGTATATAATAATGATGCTATTATAGCATTAAGGCCTACCGACTTACCCTGTCCGGTTGCACCAGCCATCAATATATGGGGCATTTTTGTTAAGTCAGCAACAAAACTTTCGTTGGCAATAGTTTTGCCTAAACCAAATGGTAATTCATATTTTGAATTGCGGAATCTATCAGAACCTATAATTGATCTCATAGAAACCGTATTGGGGTTTTTGTTAGGCACTTCGATACCCACAGTACCTTTACCAGGGATGGGAGCAATAATTCTGATTCCCATAGCAGCCAGGTTTAATGCTATATCATCTTCCAGGTTTTTAATCTTGGATATCCTAACCCCTGGAGCAGGAACAATCTCATAAAGAGTAACAGTAGGCCCTATAGTTGCTTTTATTTTTGTTATCTCTATGGAATAATTTTTTAAGGTGTTTACAATCTTCACCTTATTTCTTTCTAATTCTTCTGAATCTATCTCAATATTTTCACTCCCATTTTCCTCCAGAAGGTTTATTGGCGGCATTTTAAAATTTGGTAAATCAAGGGTTGGGTCATACTCAGAATCAACACCAAAATGTTCTCCCGGCTTAACTTTATCTTCACTTACTTTTTCTTCTTTAGGCTTTTCTACGGTAAATTCAATTTCAGAGGACTTTTCCTCATTCTTTTGTTTTTCTTTCTTTACAGCTGTATCTAGTTCAATTTTAAAAGTATTGGAAGGCTTATCTTTTTTTTCCTCCTCAAAGAGCAAATCATTTTCTTCGTCTGCATCTTTTACTGAAAATTCAACGGTATTATATAAATCATCTTTTGAGACAGTTGATACGGTTTTGTTATCACTTTCAATTTCTTTTTTCTTTTTATTCCTTCTAAAATTAAATTGATAGTCGATTAATATAAAAACGGCAGGAACAAAAATCAAACTAAATATCATTCCAACTTTACCAATATAATTTGCCAGCCATATATTTAAATGATGGCCCAGTAAACCTCCAAGTATGTTTTCAGGATGATCAGGAAAAATCATATTAAATAAAACCGGAATCCAGAGAAAACTAATTGTTATTAATTGAAACCAAGTCCATGTTTTAAACAAAGCGCTATTAATAAGCAACTTAAACCCTATTGCCAGAAATAATAATGGAATAAAAAAAGCACCTAAGCCAAAGCCTTTTAAAACTATATATGATGACAAAATACTTCCAAACTTGCCGGTCCAGACTTCAACCTGTTTAGCATGATCACTAAAATACGATGATATTGTTTTGGATAATTCATCAGAAGGGTTTGCCTCAAACCAATTAACAATAAATGAACTTATTGAAAGTAGTATATAAATTGAAAAAAGCAGAAAAAAGAACCCAAGAACTCTTTGATATTTTATATCAAAATTGAAGTTCCTCTTAGTGTTACTCTTCTTTTTTTTGACAGTTTTGCGCTTACTAGAAGTCTTTTTTTCAACTTTCTTATCTACTTTTTCCTCTGGAATTTTTAGTTTATTCGACTTTTTTGGCATGAGTAATCGTTATTTTCACAAACCTACAATTTTTTTTTCGCAAAACGTATTATTTTACCAAACTAAATACCTTATTCCATCTAATTTTTCCAGTGAATAAAGACTTATTAGGATCGAGGGACAGCCATACAAATTCTGCTTTACCAACAATATGATCTTCAGGCACAAACCCCCAAAATCGTGAATCTGCTGAGTTATGTCTGTTATCACCCATCATCCAGTAATAGTTATATTTTTGTGTAAATGAGTTTACTGCTTTACCATTTATAAATATTTTTCCATCTTTAATATCCAATGAATTTCCCTCATAAACTGTTATTAATCTTTCATATAATGGTAAAACATTTTCATTAATTTCTATGGGTACACCCTTTTGTGGTATATAAATAGGGCCGTAATTATCTCTATTCCATTTATACCTGCTATCTTGCGGAAAAATACCTTCATCCCAATCTCCTTCAGCTTCATTAAATGGCTCTATCTTTTTTACAATAGGCAATTTATTCAACTCTGCCTTTGCTTCCTCTGTTAAAACAAACATAAACAAACCAGGCTGAGCCATTCGGCTGTACTCAGTAATATTTAATTTATCGAGTATACGTGGATTAATTGAACTTCCATCAGTATACACCCAATACTGGAATTGCATACCAGCAGGATTATTTGAGGCATCACCATTTATGTATACCTGGCGATTGACAATCTTAATTGAGTCACCTGGCATTCCTATACATCTTTTAATATAATTTTCCCTTTTATCAACAGGACGATAAATTATCTCACCAAAGTTTCTCTTATCTGTCCAAAGTCTGTTTCGCCCGTATTCTTTTTTTAAGACATAATAACTCCTGTTACTTTGATATCGTGTAGAAACAGTATCACCTTCTGGATAGTTAAATACTACAGCATCATATCTTTCAACATTGCCAAACCCAGGAAAGCGGAAAAATGGTAAATTAATCCACTCCAAATATGACTTGGTAGACTCTGTTAGGGGCATAGTATGATGAACAAAAGGAAAAGAAATTGGAGTATTTGGAATCTTAGGTCCATAAGCAATTTTACTTACGAATAAATAATCTCCAACTAATAAAGATTTTTCCATAGAGGAGGTTGGTATAGTATAGGCCTCCAAAAGAAAGGTTCTGATTATTGTTGCTGCTACAACCGCAAATACAATTGCATCCACCCATTCTCGAACAAAGCCTTTTTCAAATTTCTTACGCTTATCAGCCGTAATGAATTTCTCTTCAGATTTCAAACCTAAAATAGGGAAATAGATAAAAGGAACAACAACAGCGAAAAACTGTTCATGTAATTTGTTCTTTTCGAAGCCTTTTACAAGTTCCACAAGCATAAGCATATAAACAAATACATTTATAAAAGGGAAGAATAATAATAAAAACCACCAAATGGGTTTTTGAATTATTTTATTAAAAACCCAAAGGTTATAAAAAGGTATTAAAGTTTCCCAACCTTTGCGGCCTGCTTTTTCAAAAACCAGCCATGTAAAAATTGTTGGTATGGTAAATGACAGGGGTATAATTATAAACAGTTCCAACATAATAACGAAAATATAAATTATGGCGCAATTTACTTAGAAATAACAAATGTTCTACTTAATTTTTGTTAATCGGAATCAAAAATGAAAATTGATTTATTAGTATTACAAAATATTTTCAATTTTAGTTACTTTTGATAAAACTATTGTAATATGAAGCCTAAACCCAACACTAAATTACTTTGTGAAAACAGAAAATGCATTATTAATACTGACCTCGATGGAATCTTGTCAGGGCTTGTGTTACATAATGTCCTGAATTGGCAAATTGTTGGATTTTGTGATAGCAATGAATTTATCTGGATTGACATTTCGGAAAACAGTCTGAAAGAGGCAATATTTATTGATATGTTTGTAACTCCTGATCAACTAAAGTGTATTGATCAACATATAGTTTCCTATGACATACAATCTGCCCGAAAACTCTCACAAAACCATAATAAATTAAACCCTAACTTAATAAACTACAGATATTTTACTCCATCATCATCTTATTCAAAAAAATATCCTTTTGGCACCCTTCATTTTATTATTTCCTGTTTAGAAGGTCTTGGCTATGAACTAAAGCTTGAACTCAATAAAGAAATCATTTATGGTTTATGCCTAATAGATTTCATCTTAAGAACCGATGACACATATAAAACATCAACATTCAGTAATTATACAGAAAATGCCGAAGAATGGTGGAATTGGTTATTAGAATATTCTAAAAATGGTAAGATTACAAAGCAGTTTTACGATCATATAAAATGGACTAAAGTCAACTTATGGAAAAGGCAAGTGGAATTACAAAAACAAAAAATAAGCAACTTACTTTTATCTTCTCCTTTTTATTGTAGCAGTTCGGATGGTGGTTATACAGGTTCGCATTTAATGGGTAAAACAAAACTAAAAAAACATGTAAAAGATTACATAATGTTTCTATCAGAAATTACTGGTTATAAGTGTTTTAATCTAGAACTGCAACTAAAAACTATAAAAGGTGAATCGAAAAGAGCAAAATATTCCAATGATTTATTAAAAAAAATTCTTGCATTAGAGGAAAGTATTTTATTTAGTTATGCGTTTGTTCGATCCAATAACAGAGAAAACAATTTTAGCTATACTTTGATGTCGAAAAAAACACTAAGTCCTTTCTGCCAGTAAGTGAATAGAAAAACTACTCCCCTTCCCTAACTCACTTTCAATTAAAATTTTTCCCTTGTTTGCTTTTACAAAGTCGAAACAAAGCTGCAAACCTAAGCCTGTTCCTGCTTCTTTATTTGTACCAGTTTTTGTAAAGTTTTTCCCTTCCACAAGTATGTTTTCTTTAGTCTGTTCATCCATGCCAACACCATTATCTTTTATTGTAAGAATAAGATAATCATCTGACCTTGACGAACTCAACTCTATAATACCCTCATTATTAGTGAATTTAATAGCGTTAGACAATAAATTTCTTACTACCAGCGAAATCATATCAAAATCTGCGAATACATTCAAATTGTTTTCGCATTTATCAAGAATGTTAATACTTTTTTCATCAATATTACCTTCCATAAATAACAAATTGGTCTCAATTATTTCATTTAATGAAATATTCCTAAATGATGGGTTGATTTTTTTCATTTGCAATCTTGACCACCCCAAAAGATTATCCAGGAGGTTATTTAAGTTTTTTGATGAATTATATATTACCTCTATGAAACTCTGTACTTCATTTTTAGAAAAATTACTATTCTCAGTATGAAGAAGTGAGGCAAAACCTAATAATGAGTTTAGCGGATTCCTCAAATCATGCGCTATAATTGAAAACAACTTATCTTTAGTTTTATTAGAATCTTGCAGGTCGTTATTAATCCTCAACAATTCTCTTGTCCGTTCATCTACAATTTGCTCAAGTTTCTGTTTCTCCTTATGGATTTTTCGTAATCTGTATTTTACAGCCAGCATGACTAGTAAGGCAACCAACAATCCAATTATGACCCAAAATATCCATCTTTGCCAGAAATGTGGTGGTTTATAAATTTCTACACTTATTTGTTTATTATTCCAATCCTTGCCATCAACTCTAGCACGTATATGGATGGTTTGTTTTCCATAATTCGGCTTATCGATAATTATATTATTAGAAGATCCAAGTTCCTGCCATTCTGAATTTGAATTCAATATTTTATATTGATATTCATTTTTTTTGGACCCTAAATAACTAAGTAAGGCTATTTCTATATTAATGTTATCACTATTAACATCCATAGTTAACATATAATTACCAGGTGCGATTTCATTAACTTTTACTTCTTTGTTATTTTCCAGGATTTTCACCAAAACAAATTGATATTCTTTATTATAGTTGTTCAGATATTTAGGTTTAAAATATGTTAGTCCGTTAACTCCTCCAAAGTATATAACATCCTCTTTCGATTTAAAGTATGCTCCTGTATTAAATTCATCACCTTGTAAACCATTTACAGCATTATAAGTAACGAAACTACTATCAGTTATTCTCCAGTTAGTAATTCCTTTATTTGAACTCAACCAGTAATTCCCTAATTCATCCTCAATACATGCATATATATAATTGTTTGGCAAGCCATTATTAGTGGATATTTTTACAAATGAACTATCAAAATCAGAAGAATGGAATAGACCTATATCTGTACATAGAAAGTAATTACCTTTTGAGTCTTTGGATATTGAATTAATGCGGTTTGGCGCTAATCCTTCATCTACAATTATATCTTTCTTTTCAAGCGCATCCTCTTTTTCATTATAATACCATAGGCCATTTCTAACGGTACCAAACCAGGATTCTTTATTATCATCCACAAATGAGCTTAGGACGCTAAAGTAATTTTCATTTTTGAATTGGATATTGCCCTTAATATTTACATATTCAAACTCATATGTAAGCGAGTTAAATTTTTCTAAACCGATATTTCTTCCAACCCATAATATGGTATCATTAAGGCTACTAATTGTATAAATATTTGTTCCATCAAGTTGAAAGTTACTTGTTATTGGTGGAAATTTTTTAATTTCTTTATCCTTAAACTTATCATACAATTGGAGTCCACCTCCTTCAGTTCCAATAAAAAGAAAATCATTATTAAATGGATGTTGTTTTAACTCATAAATTGAGGCACCGAAGAGGTGAGGTGTTATCTTGTTGGTCGACTTTTCAACTCTTACAAGCCCTTTATATCCTCCTACCCATATATTATTATCATCTTCAATTATTGACCTTACGCTTTTTGTAGTGAAATTATTTGAAAACTGATTTTGGCTAAGGGTTTTAAAGAAAAAGTTAAAATCATTAATACTGCTGAGTCCGTATCCATTGGTCCCTAACCACAATATTCCACTTTTACTCAGATACATACATTTAACACCAGTACCTCCAAAGTATTCTTTTTGATTGTTTTCCAAAATATAATCGGTATAAAAACTAATAGATTTATCACTTGAATATTTAAAGAAGCCTTTATAATTATTGCTGATCCATAAATTACCAGATTCGTCCTCGATAACATCACTAACATTTCTCAAGCAAGGATAAAACTTATCGTTAATTAATTGTGAATTAAAATAATCTGGTTCAATAATATTTTCATCAGTATTATAAGTATATAGCCCATGTTTTTCACCTGAAACAGTGAAGTACAATACGCCGTCAGTTCTTTGCAAAATAGAAGTTACAAAGGATTTCCTTATGTTATCGTCATCACTATTCTCAAAATCAATATTTTCGATTGTTTTGTTTTCAATATCCAGTTTATATAAATACCCGGAACTACATGTAAACCATATCAATCCGCCATCATCAACAATAAATTTCGTAACATTCAAACAATATTCTCCAATACTATCTATTTCTAAGTTTATATATTCCCTTTTATTAGTTATTGGGTCAAACTTAACTACTCCT